>DNMS01000262.1:1470-4112 GCA_003488105.1 Rhodospirillaceae bacterium | reverse complement strand
GGAGACGGGGGCCGACGCCCGGGTCATCGCCACCGGCGGCCTGGCGCCGCTGTTCCTTGATGCGACCAAGGCCATCGAACGGGTGGACGACACATTGACCCTGGACGGGCTTTACATGATCCACCGGAACAACACGGCATGACCAAGCCGGCAAAGCCGAAGAAGGCGAAATCGAAAACAGCCAACGCCAATCCGGGCGGCAACGAACTGGTGTTCGTTGCCCTGGGCGGGGCCGGCGAGATCGGCATGAACCTGAACCTCTACGGCTACGGCCCGCCGGGGGAGGAGCGCTGGATCATGCTCGACCTGGGCGTCACCTTTTCCGACGGCTGGCCGCCGGGGGTGGATGTCATCATGGCCGATCCGTCGTTCATCGAGGAACGCGCCGATCAGCTTGACGGTCTGGTGCTGACCCATGCCCACGAAGATCACCTGGGAGCGGTCCAATATCTGTGGGACCGTTTCAAATGCCCCATCTACGCGACCCCGTTCACGGCCCATATCCTGGCCCGCAAGCTGGCCGAGCCGGGCTGGGAGCGCGAGGCCGACGTCACCGTCGTGCCGTTGCAGGGCACGTTCTCCGTCGGGCCGTTTGAGTTGGAATTGATCACGCTGACCCACTCGATCCCCGAACCCAACGCCGTGGTCGTGCGCACGCCCCTGGGCACGGTGCTGCACACGGGCGATTGGAAGTTCGATCCCGACCCGGTGATCGGCGACGTGTCGGACCAGGCGGCTCTGCGGGCGCTCGGCGACGATGGCGTTTTGGCCATGGTCTGCGATTCCACCAACGTGTTTTCGCCGGGCCAGTCCGGGTCCGAAGGCGAAATCCTGGACAGCATGACCGAGGTCATCGCCGGCTGCTCAGGCCGGGTCGCCGTGGCCTGCTTCGCGACCAACGTGGCGCGGCTTGAAACCATCGCCCGCGCGGCCCAGGAAACGGGCCGCCAGGTCGTTCTGGCCGGGCGTTCCCTGTGGCGCATCCAAAGTGCTGCCCGCGAGAACGGATATCTGGCCGACATACCGGCTTTCCTAGACGAAGGCGACGCCGACAGCCTGCCCGACGATAAGGTCCTGGTCATCTGCACGGGCAGCCAGGGTGAGCCCCGGGCCGCTTTGTCGCGCATCGCTTCCGGCGATCATCCCCGCATTTCCTTGGGCGAGGGGGACTGGGTGATCTTCTCGTCCCGGGAAATTCCCGGCAACGAAACCTCGATTGCGCGCCTGCAGAACGACCTGGTGGCGCGCGGCGTGCGGATCATCACCTCGCGCGATGCCTTCATTCATGTTTCGGGCCATCCCAACCGGGATGAATTGTCGCATATGTACCAGCTGGTGCGGCCGCGCTATGCAGTGCCGGTCCATGGCGAATTGCGCCATTTGCATGAACACGCGCGTTTGGCCCGCGAATGCCAGGTCGAGGCGGCGATCGTCGCCCCCAACGGCACCATGACCCGCCTTGCGCCGGGGGCGCTTGAGGTCGTCGATCATGTGCCGACCGGGCGGTTGGCCCTGATCGGCGGGCGGCTGGTGCCCATGGAAGGCAACCTGATCAAGGAACGCATCCGCGGCGTCTGGCACGGCGTGGTCACGGTGACGGTGGCGGTCGACGACGGCGGCTTGGCGGAAGAGCCGCAAATCACCACCCTGGGCATTTCCGAGGATCAGGACAACGACCCGGTGGTTGATGCCGCGCGCGAGGCGGCGATCAATGCCGTGCGGTCCCTGCCGCCGCGCAAGTTGGCCGACGATGCGGCCGTCAGCGAGGCCGTGCGCCTGGCCGTGCGGCGGACATTCCGCGGACAATTGGACATGAAGCCCGTGACAACGGTGCATTTGGTGCGTATCTGATAAAGACAAGGGGCAGGGACAACCGTGACGGAGAATTCTGCGACATGATCGGAAAATTGAACCACATGGCCATCGCCGTACCCGATCTGGCCGCCGCGACCGCGATTTACCGCGACACCCTGGGGGCCAAGGTCTCGCCGCCGCAGCCGGAACCCGACCACGGCGTCACCGTGGTGTTCGTGGAGCTGGAGAACACCAAGATCGAACTGCTGCATCCCCTGGGGGAGGGCTCGCCGATCCAGGGCTTCCTCGACAAGAACCCGTCGGGTGGCATTCATCATGTGTGTTATGAGGTCGCCGATATTCTGGCGTCCCGCGATCATCTGAAAGAACAGGGGGCCCGCGTGCTTGGCGACGGCGAGCCCAAGATCGGCGCCCATGGCAAGCCGGTGCTGTTTCTCCATCCCAAGGACTTCTGCGGTACGCTGGTGGAAATTGAGCAGGTCTGAAGTTGGCGGGAAAGGTGTTCCTGTTAAAAAATCCTTTCATTTCGGCAACAGGCTGNNTGGTGCTGTTCCTGCACCCCAAGGATTTCAACGGCACCCTCATCGAACTGGAACAGGCCTAACCGTTATGAGCTTGCAAACCGGCCTCGCTGTCTATTTCGTGATCTGGTGGATCGCGCTGTTCGCGGTGCTGCCCTGGGGGGTGCGTCGGGTCGATCCCGAAGACCTCAACCCGGGCGAGGACCCGGGATCGCCGGCCAAACCGCGAATCCTGTTGAAGTTCGCCGCCACCTCGGTGCTTGCCGGGGTCATCTTCGCGGGGTTCTACTGGCTGCACGAATCCGG
>DNMS01000262.1:0-1222 GCA_003488105.1 Rhodospirillaceae bacterium | reverse complement strand
CTAAAGCTTCGCGCCGTTTGAAGGCTGCCGCTTAATTATTGCTTCTTGCTTTTTTCCTCCCAAAACCCGGGCCCAGTCTGACCGGCAGGTACTCGTCATTGCGAGCGAGGGCATCTTACCCGGAGCCCCCAGTCGGGTCACCCTTTTTCTCAAGGCAGCACCTAAGTTTCTTTGTTAACCTGCTGATTGCACAGGGGCAAAGATACCTCCATACGTAGATCGTCCGATGTCGCTGACCGATCATGGGCCCGTGGACAAAGCCCCCGTGGACAAGGTATGACCTTCCCTTGTTCTTGAACCCTTTACCGGGCTTTGGCTCCGGTGCCGCAAACCGCCTCGACTGCCCATCCCGCAGAGACAACCCGTTAACGGAAGGACCCCGGCCCGCATGCGCCTTTCCCGCTTTTTCATGCCGACCATGAAGGAAACGCCCGCCGACGCGCAGATCGCGTCGCACCGGCTGATGCTGCGCGCGGGCATGGTCCGCCAGTCGTCGGCGGGGATCTATTCCTGGCTGCCTTTGGGCCTTCGGGTGCTTAAGAACATCACCCGCATCGTCGAGGAAGAACAGGACGCCATCGGCTGCCAGCAGGTCCTGATGCCGACGATCCAGCCGGCGGAACTGTGGCGCCAGTCGGGGCGCTACGACGCCTATGGGCCCGAGATGCTGCGCATTACCGACCGTCATGATCGGGACATGCTCTATGGCCCGACCAACGAGGAACAGATCACCCAGATCTTCGCCGACGCGGTGCGCTCCTACCGCGACCTGCCGAAGATGCTTTATCACATCCAGTGGAAGTTCCGCGACGAAGTGCGGCCCCGCTTCGGGGTCATGCGCGGGCGCGAATTCCTGATGAAGGACGCCTATTCCTTCGATCTGGATTATGAAGGGGCAAGAAAGTCTTACCAGAAGCATTTCGTGTCTTATCTGAAGACTTACGCGCGCATGGGGCTGAAAGCGATCCCGATGGCCGCGGACACCGGCCCCATCGGCGGCGACATGAGCCACGAATTCCTGATCCTGGCCGACACGGGCGAAAGCGAGATCGCCTGCCACAAGGACTTCCTCGACAACAATTGGCTCGACGGCGTCGATTTCGACGGCGATCTGAGCGGGGTCATGGATACCTTCACCAGCAAGTACGCCGCCACGGACGACAAGCGCGACCCGGCACAGGAGGCGGCCTTGGGCGATGACCTGATCACCGCGCGGGGGATC
>DNMS01000320.1:4402-4676 GCA_003488105.1 Rhodospirillaceae bacterium | reverse complement strand
TGGGATAACCCATGACGCCCAGGCCGATGAATGCACAGCGTGCCATGCCGCCTCCTTCGAAGTCGTTTCAGATGTAAATACCGTCCCGTTTGGTAACGCCCCCGGGGCGTCGGGGCAAGGCGGGATATGTCTTAGGACATTAGACGGTCGAGCGTTGTCCAAGCCGGCATGTCGGGGGCCAGCAGCAACGCGTCGCCGGGCCGCGCCATGCCGAGGGCATAGGACCGCCCGTCGCCGGTCATGGCCGCTTGTCCCCCGGCTTCGCCATGCAGCA
>DNMS01000320.1:0-4259 GCA_003488105.1 Rhodospirillaceae bacterium | reverse complement strand
AGCGATAGCGTAGAAACGCCTTGGGGATCGCGGGCCCCCCAGGCGTTCCGGCGCGGGCGCGCAGGCGGTCGGCGAACTTGTTGCCGAGGGAGCCGGTCATGTCAGTGATCGGGCTGGCCGTGCCCAGGCGAATGGGCATACCGTCGATGGCGGCACCTGCCCCCGCTTCGGCATAGGCAAGATGATCGCCCATGGGGTCGAGAATCCAGCCCATGGCGGTCTCGCCGCGCCGGGCGAGGGCCAGGATCATCGCGAAGCGCGGCGTGCCGTGGGCGAAATTATGGGTGCCGTCCAGGGGATCGATGATCCAGGCCCAGGGGGCGTCATTGATCTCGCCAAGGGCCTCCGGGCTGACTTCATGGGCTTCCTCGCCGACGATCAGGGCCCCCGGGATCAGATCCGCGAGACGGCGGGTCAGCATGGCTTCCGAGGCCTGGTCGGCGACGGTCACGAGATCGCCCGGGTTCTTTTCCGAAATTTCGTGGCTGGCCAGGGTGCGAAAACGCGGCAAAATTTCTGTTTCCGCCGCTTCGCGCAGGATGGCGGCGATGCGGTCGGGATCGGTGTTATGGGAGATGGACAAGGTATCAGGCCTTGCCGCCGGAACGCGGCGGGTCAGTTGGAGTGAATGTCGCGGTCGCGGTGGAAGGCTTCGGCCAGGTCTTCCAGCATCTGCGCGACATCGTCACTGTAATCGGCGCGTTGCATCAGGGCCCGGGTGATGAAGGTCGCGAAGGACACGGCCTCGCCCTTGCCGCGCAGGCGGAAATCGTCGGCCAGGCGCTGCAGATGGTCGTGCACATGGCTTTTGGCCATGACGTTCAACTGGCGTTTGACCAGCTTGTTCTTGGAACGCCATTTGTTTTGGCTGCGGTTTGTCGCCATGGGTGCCCGTCCGTACCGGATGTCTGCTGTCGCCGGAATGCGATGAACCCGGTTTAGCGGCAAATGGTTACCAACCGGTGTAGGGACTCCGCCCCTGGACCCCTCGCGGGCTAGTGTAGACGGCTCTGGCGGGCGCTGTCGATACGGGTCAGAAGCTGCGACTGGCTGCGCGGGTCCATGCGGACGCGCAGATGGATGCCGGCTTCGCCGTCGGCCCGGTCCAGAACCTCGCCGTGTTCGTAGATCCAGGCCAGGGTCGCCCCTTCGTCGAAGCCCAGGTCCAATTCTAATTCTCCGAGCTTATCGCCGAGCACGTCCTGGATGCGCTGAATCAGGGAGCCCAACCCCTGCCCGGTCACGGCGGAAATGGCGACCGGCGGGTTGTTGTCCTGGCGGGCGATGCGTTCCTCCAGGGCACTGAGGGCTTCCGGTGGTAACAAATCGATCTTGTTGAGGGCTTCGGTGATCGGGGTCGCCGAGTCGTCACCCAATCCCAGGCCGCCCAGAACCTCCAGTACGTCGCGGCGCTGAATCTCCGTGTCCGGGTCGGCGATGTCGCGCACATGCAGGATCATGTCGGCCTCCACGACCTCTTCCAGGGTCGCGTGGAAGGCGTTGACCAATTGGTGCGGCAGGTCGGAAATGAAGCCCACGGTGTCGGACAGGATGACCGGCCCGCCTTCGGGCAGGTCGAGTTTGCGCATGGTCGGGTCGAGGGTCGCGAACAACTGGTCGCGGGCAACCACCTCGGCCCCGGTCAGGCGGTTGAATAGGGTCGACTTGCCGGCGTTGGTGTAGCCGACCAATGCCACCACCGGATAGGGAACCCGCTGGCGTGCGCGGCGTTGCAGGGAGCGCGTGCGCTTGACCTCGGCCAATTCGCGCTTCAGCCGCGCGATGCGCTGGCGGATCATGCGCCGGTCGAGTTCGATCTGCCGCTCTCCGGGGCCACCCATGAACCCCGCCCCGCCGCGTTGGCGTTCCAGGTGGGTCCAACTGCGAACCAGGCGGCCGAGCTGATAGCTGAGCGCGGCCAGGTCGACCTGAAGGCGGCCTTCCTTGGTCCGTGCCCGGGCGCCGAAGATTTCCAGGATCAGGCCCGTGCGGTCGATGACCTTGGCTTCCCAGGCGGTTTCCAGGTTGCGCTGCTGAACCGGCGTCAGGTTGGCGTTGACGACAACCAGCTCGCAGTCCGGCAGGGCATGCAGGGTCTCGCCGATGCGCTCCACCGTGCCCTTGCCCAGAAGGGTCGAGGGCCGGGGCCGGGGCAGCTCAAACGTTTCGGCATGGACGACGTTCAGGTCGATGGCCCCGGCGAGTGCTATGGCCTCGTCCAGGTTGGCGTGCGCGCTGCGGGTGTCGGCCCCGCCGGTCGTGGACATGTTCGGATGGATGACGGCGCAAGCACCCGCGCCCGCCGCCTTGGCGGCGGACGTGACGTCACCTGGCGTTTGTTCGCTCAACCCTCGGCGGACTCGGCCGCATCCGGTTCGAACAATTGAACGGGAACGGACGGCATGACCGTCGAGATGGCGTGTTTATACACCAACTGCGTATGCCCATCCCGGCGTAGGAGAACGGAAAAGTTGTCAAACCAGGTGACAATTCCCTGCAGCTTGACTCCGTTGACCAGAAACACGGTGACCGCAGTTTTGTTCTTCCTGATGTGATTAAGAAAAACGTCCTGCACGTTTTGTGATTTTTCTGACGACATCACTCCCCACCCCAAAGTCTTTTTGCGGCCGCACCTCGCTCCTGCGCGCTGGCCGTAACGCCGCGTCCGACTTTGTTCCGGGCTCCCTGTTGTTGTTTTCTCTTTTGTTTCTACACGGCTAACCAGCCTTGTACAAAAGCTTACAGTGTCTGAGTGAACTTGCAAAGACTATCGCAGTCGGTGAAATGCAGGGCTGGAGGAAAGTCTATAAATTCGTCTAGTCGGGGCGCCTGGGGGCGAATCAGCACCGGATAACAGCCCGCCCCATGAGCGCATTCCATGTCGACATCGGCATCGCCGACGAACCATACGCCCTCCCCGGCCGTCACGCCGCCGGGATGCAGCGCCATGTCGATGGGATCACGGGCCGGCTTGTCGCGCGGTGCGTCCATGGCCCCGACCAGGGCGCCGAAATGGCCGGTCCAGCCCAACGCCTGGGCCTCCTTGCGCAGGAACGACCCCTTCTTGTTCGACACCACGCAAAGATACACACCGGCGTCCGCCAAATTCTGGAGAAGCGCCCCGGCCCCCGCCGCCGGTTGCAGCTTTTCCGCGTGAATCGCGCCGTAACGACCGTAGAATACCTCGCCGGCCTTTTCCCAATCGTCGCCGAACAGGCTGGGAAAGCTGTCGCGCAGGGATTTTCGGACCTTGGCGTGGGTCTCGGCGAGCGTCCATTCGCGCAGGCCCCAGGCGCGGAAGGTATGGTTCAGGGCGTCATGGATGATCGGCCAGGTATCGACCAGGGTGTTGTCCCAGTCGAACACGACGGCCCTGGGCAGGGGCAACGGCGGCGGAAGGTGCGAATCGGTCACTGCTTAGAAATATTCCAGTTGCACGGCGAACATGTTTTCGACCTTGCGGATCGATTCCGGCGCCGAGAACAGGATCACCCGGTCGCCGGCCTCGACCGTGGTCGTGCCGCGCGGGAACAGCATCTTGCCGTCGCGCACGATGGCGCCGACGACGACCCCCGCCGGCAGCTGGATTTCCTTCAGCGTCTTGCCGGCAAGGTCCGAGGTTTCCAGCGCCTCGGCCTCGATCAGTTCGCCCAGGCCCTCGCGCACGGCATGAACCGAATGAATGCGCCCGCGCCTTACGTGCTGCAGGATGGTCGAGACGGTGATGTTACGCGGGCTGACCACCACGTCGATGCCGAGCGATCCGATGAGCTGCTCATAGATCGAGGTGTTGACCAAAGTCACCGTGCGCTCGCAGCCGAACTTCTTGGCCAGGAGCGAGGCCAGGATGTTGCTTTCGTCATCGTTGGTGACGGCGACCACCGTGTCGGTGCCGCGGATGTTGGCTTCTTCCAGAATTTCGATGTCGCGGGCGTCGCCGTTCAGCACGACCGTGCTTTCAAGCTGGCCGGAAATGTATTCGGCGCGCTCCTTGTTGTGCTCGATGATCTTGGCTTTGACCCAGGGGTATTCGCGCTCGATCTCCTGCGCCAGGACCAGGCCGATGTTGCCCCCGCCGATGATCAGCAGTCGCCGCGCCTCGCCCGCGTCATAGCCGAAGGCGGTCATGGCACGGCTGATCTGCGCGGTGTCGACCACGAAATAGACCTCGTCGCCGGGGGCCATCTGGTCATCGGCCTTGGGCACGATGGCGCTGCCGTCGCGGACCAGGCCGACAATCACGATGTTGAGGTCCGGGA
>DNMS01000319.1 GCA_003488105.1 Rhodospirillaceae bacterium | reverse complement strand
CCAACCCTGCGGTCGGCTGTGTGATCGTTAGGGACGGCGTGATTGTCGGGCGCGGCTGGACCCAGCCGGGCGGCAGGCCCCATGCCGAAACCGAAGCCCTGGCGCGGGCAGGGGAACTGGCCCGGGGCGCCACGGCCTATGTGACCTTGGAACCCTGCTGCCACACGGGCCAGACCGGCCCCTGCACGGAGGCCCTGATCGCCGCCGGCATCCGCCGTGTCGTCATCGCCGTCACCGATCCGGACGATCGGGTGGCCGGGCAGGGTGTCGCCGCCTTGGAAAATGCCGGGATCACCGTCGACCAGGGCCTGGACGAGCCCCACGCCCGGGAAATCAACGCCGGCTATTTCACCCGCGCCGCCAAGGGCCGGCCGCTGGTCCTGCTGAAGGCGGCCTCCAGCCTCGACGGCCGCATCGCCGCCGCCGGTGGGGATAGCAAATGGGTGACTTCCGACGCGGCCAGGGCGCGCGGCCATCTGATGCGTGCGCAGGCCGATGCGATCATGGTGGGGATCGGCACGGTGCAGGCCGACGATCCGGAACTGACCTGCCGCCTGCCGGGCATGGATCACCAATCACCTGCGCGGGTGGTGCTCGACACGCATCTGAAGACTCCGCCAAAGGGCAAGCTGGTGGCATCGGCCAAGGATGTGCCCCTGTGGGTCGTTACGGTTCCGGATTCTTCTCCCGAAGCTGCGGAAACATTGGAGAAATCTGGGGTCCAGGTGGTCCGCGTCGCCGCCGGAAGCGACGGCCGGCCGGATCCGGCGGCGGTTCTCGCCACCCTGGCCCGGGCCGGGATCACGCGGCTTCTGATCGAGGGGGGCGGCACGGTCGCGGCGACTTTCCTGAAGGCCGGACTGGTTGATCGCCTGGCTTGGTTCCATGCCCCCGTGGTGGTCGGCAGCGACGGCATACCGGCGGTCGCACCTCTATCCGTGGTCACGATGAGCGACGCGTTGCGCTTCGAGCGCCTGTCCATGGAACTGGTCGGCGATGACATCCTGGAAATACTGGCGGTTCGCCCCCGTCCGGCGTAAGTAACACTCATGTTCACAGGCATCATCACCGACGTCGGCCGGGTCCGCGCCATCCAGCATGCGGATGACGGCCGTCTTGAAATCGAAACCGCCTTCGACACCGGCGATATCGCCATCGGCGCATCGGTCGCTTGTTCCGGCTGCT
Source organism: Rhodospirillaceae bacterium (assembly GCA_003488105.1). The sequence continues at coordinate 3,072 of DNMS01000319.1, read as the reverse complement.
GCCTGACGGTGATCGAAAAAGGAGCAGGTTGGCTCGCCTTCGAAGCCTCGGGCGAAACCCGGCGGCTGACAACGCTCGGCACTTGGCACGAAGGCACCACCGTCAATCTGGAACGCGCGCTCAAGGCCGGGGACGAGTTGGGCGGACATATCGTGTCCGGCCATGTCGACGGCCTGGCCAAGTTGATGGCGCGGGAGACGGAAGGGGAGTCCCTGAAACTGACCTTCCGCGCCCCGGACGCGCTGGCACCCTTCATCGCCGCCAAGGGCTCAGTCACTCTGGACGGCGTGTCGCTGACCGTGAACACGGTCCTGGCTCGGGATTTCACGGTCAATATCATCCCCCATACCCAGGAACAGACGACCCTCGGTGGCCTGGCCGTCGGCGGCGCCGTGAACCTGGAAATCGACATGCTGGCGCGCTATGTTGCGCGGCTTATGCAGACAAACGGTGAAGCCCCTTGAAATTACAAGACGTTAACGCCTACGACGGCATCCTGTCGCCGATCGAGGACATCATTGAGGACGCGCGCAACGGGCGCATGTTCATCCTGGTCGACGACGAGGAACGCGAGAACGAGGGCGATCTGGTCATCCCGGCTCAGATGGCGACCCCGGACGCCATCAACTTCATGGCGCGCTTCGGGCGCGGGCTGATCTGCCTGGCGCTGACCCGCGAGCGGGTCGAAAAGCTGGACCTGCCGCATATGAGCCGCACCAATTCGTCGCGCCATCAGACGGCCTTCACCGTGTCGATCGAGGCCCGTGAGGGTGTCACCACGGGCATTTCCGCCTCGGACCGGGCGCGCACGGTCTCCGTCGCCATCGACCCGGCGCGGGGGGCGGCCGACATCGCCACGCCGGGCCATATCTTCCCGCTGGAAGCCCGCGACGGCGGCACCCTGGTGCGCGCCGGCCATACGGAAGCGGCCGTCGATGTGGCGCGCCTGGCGGGCCTCAGCCCGGCCGGCGTGATCTGCGAGATCATGAACGACGACGGCACCATGGCACGGATGCCCGATCTGGTCGGCTTTGCCCAGCACCACGGGCTGAAGATCGCGACCATCGCCGACCTGATCGCCTACCGGCGCAAGAACGACCGGCTGGTCAAACGCATTTTGGAAACGCCGTTCGAAAGCCGCCACGGCGGCAGCTTCACCATGGCGATCTATCAGAACACCGTGGCCTATGCGGAACACATCGCCCTGGTGAAGGGCGACATTTCCAAAGGCGGGCCGGTGCCCGTGCGTATGCACGCGCTGAATGTGCTGGAAGACGTCCTGGGCGACAATTCACGGGGCGCCGACGGCCTGTTGCAGCGCTCCATGGAAATCATCGGCGAGATGGGCCGGGGCGTTATCGTGCTGATCCGTGAACCCATGCCGACCAGCCTGTCCGACCGGGTCAAGGCCAAGCTGGGCGAGGGCGAGAAGCCATCCGGCCAGCTCCGCGATTACGGCGTGGGCGCACAGATCCTGACCGACCTCGGCATTACGGAGATGACCCTTTTGACCAATTCGACCAAGACCGTGGTCGGCCTGGACGGCCATGGGCTGACCATCGTCGGCCGCCACCCCATCGACCGAGGTGTCGAGTGAGCGCCGCCGAGGCCCCGAAGGGCACAGTCCTGATCGTCGAATCCCGCTACTACCCGGACATTGCCGACGGCCTGATCGCGGGCGCCCTGCCGCTGCTGACCGAGGCCGGTCTGCATCACGAACGGCTAGAAGTCCCGGGCGTATTCGAAATTCCCGCCGCCATCCGCCATGCGGCCTTCGGCGGCAAATACGCCGGGTTCCTTGCTTTCGGCTGCGTGATTCGCGGCGAGACCAGTCACTACGACCATATCTGCACCGAAGCCAGCCGCGCCATTATGGACCTGACGACGCGGGACGGCCTGGCGCTCGGCTTCGGGGTGCTGACCTGTGAAAACGGTGACCAGGCCCACGTGCGCGCCGATCCCAAGGGCAAGAACAAGGGCGCCGAAGCGGCCCGCGCCTGCCTTGCCATGATCGACGTTAAACAGCGTTTCGGCGGAAGTTAAGGACGATCCATGACCACAACCCGATCCGCCCCCCTCAGTTCGGCCCGTCTGGCCGCCGTGCAGGCGCTGTATGAAATGGATCTGGCCGGCGCCGGCGCGGATCCGGTGCTGGAAGCCATCATGGCCGAACGTTGGTCGTCCTCGGCCCTCGACGCCGATGGCGCCGACGACGGCGAGAACGGTTTCACGCCGCCGGACCTGGACCTGTTGAAGGAACTGGTCGCGGGGGTCAGCAGCGATCTCGAAGGCGTCGATCGTTACCTTAAGATGGCGCTCAACCACCCGCATACGGTGGAATCCCTGGAAGCCCTGCTGCGCGCGGTACTGCGCGCGGCGGCCTTCGAAATGGCCAAACGGCCGCAGGTTCCCGCCGTGGTCGTCATCAAGGAATACGTGGACGTCGCCGACGCCTTTTTCGACGGGCGCGAACCAGCCCTGGTCAACGGCTTTCTCGACCATCTGGGTCGCGAACTCCGCCCGGCGGAGTTCACTTAAAGGTCGCCACAATTTCCCTCCCAATGGATGGGGGACACGACGGATGTACCTAACCGCATGAGCGACAACGACGAACCGGACAGATTGGGCGAATTCGATCTGATCGCCGCCTATTTCCGCCCCCTGACCGAGGGCCGGCCAGAAGCCCTTGACCTCAAGGACGACGCCGGGCTGCTGACGCCCCCCAAAGGCTGCCAGCTCGTCGTCACCACCGACGCCCTGGTCGCGGGCCAGCATTTCCTGGCCGACGCCGATCCTGAATGCCTGGCGGTGAAGGTTTTGGGCGTCAATCTGTCGGACCTGGCCGCCATGGGCGCCACGCCCGCCGCCTATACCCTGGCCCTGGCGGCCCCCAAGCCGATTGTTCCCGGCTGGCTGCAGACGTTCGCTTCCGGTCTTGGAGACATGCAGGCCGCGCACGGCATCTTCCTTTTGGGGGGCGACACCGTGACCACGAGCGGGCCGCTGACGCTCTCGATCACGGCGCTCGGCTGGGTCGCCGCAGGCCAAGCCCTCCGCCGGTCGGGGGCGCAG
>DNMS01000336.1:1339-4586 GCA_003488105.1 Rhodospirillaceae bacterium | reverse complement strand
AAAATCTGGGTCACGGACATATCGGTCATCGTCTGGGTCTCCTCTACCTCGACCGGGGCTGGATACGGCAAATAGACAAAGAAAAAGGCCCGCGCCGTTGTGGGGCGCGGGCCTTTGCCGTCTGGCAAATTTGTATGGCTGGGCTACGCCGCTTTGACCTGCGCTTTCTTTACGAGCTTCTTGATTTTGACCATGGCGGGTGCCAGGTCAGCATCGGAAGCATCCAGCAGGAAGGCGTCCAGACCGCCCTTGTGTTCGACAGTGCGGATCGCGCTGACCGACACCTTCAGACGCACCATGCGGCTGAGCGAATCGCTCCACAGGCTTGTTTCCTGCAGGTTCGGCAAAAACCGGCGGCGGGTCTTGTTATGGGCGTGGGACACGTTGTTCCCGGTGATGACACCTTTGCCCGTCAGATCGCAAACTCTGGACATGACTTCTACGTTCCTATGATCAGCTTTCGCTGGTAAATAAACCGTTGGATGCGGGCCGGAGTCCGCGTCGGAGGCGGCTTTTTAAGGCAATCACCGCGCGCCGTCAACCAAAGCAAGGCGCTTTGTGCTAAATTCCTTGACCGGGCGTTTCGGGCGGCATATCCCGGCCCGACCCCCGCGCCCAACCGGTCCGAACGCCCAGGAAGGCCCCGAACCCCGATATGAACGAAATGAATGCCCCCCTCAACGACGATCCGGCCGTCCGCTTCGACTGGACGACGGAACAGGCCTTGGCCCTGTTCGCCCTGCCCTTCGCCGACCTGATTCATCGGGCGCAGACCCTGCACCGCCGCTATTTCGACCCTAATACCGTGCAGATGGCGTCGCTGTTGTCGGTCAAGACCGGCGGCTGCCCGGAAGACTGCGCCTATTGCCCGCAGGCGGCCCAGTACGACACCGGCGTCGATGCGTCCAAGCTGATGGACGTGGGCGTGGTTCTGGCCGAAGCCAAACGGGCCAAGGATGCCGGCGCCACGCGCTATTGCATGGGTGCCGCCTGGAGAAGTCCTAAGGACAAGGACCTGGACGCCGTCTGCCAGATGATCGAAGGCGTGCGCGACATGGGCATGGAAGCCTGCGCCACCTTGGGCATGCTGTCGCCGGATCAGGCCAAGCGGCTGTCCGAATCAGGGCTGGATTTCTACAATCACAACCTGGACACCTCGGAAAATTTCTATTCGGAAATCATCTCGACCCGCACCTACGCCGACCGCCTGAATACCCTTCAGGCCGTGCGCGACGCGGGCATCAAGGTGTGCTGCGGCGGCATTCTCGGTATGGGCGAGGCGGCCCGGGACCGGGCCGACATGCTGGTGACCCTGGCCAACCTGCGCCCCCATCCGGAAAGCGTGCCCATCAACATGCTGGTGCAGGTCGAGGGCACGCCGCTGGAAGGCCGGGACGCGCTGGATCCCCTGGATTTCGTGCGCACCATCGCCGTCGCCAAGATCATGATGCCGTCCTCCACCGTGCGCCTGTCGGCGGGCCGCGAGGAAATGTCGGACGAGTTGCAGGCGCTGTGCTTCCTGGCCGGGGCCGGGTCGATCTTCGTCGGCCCCAAACTGCTGACCACGGCCAATCCGGAACAGGACCGGGATGCGGCCCTGTTCCGGCGCCTCGGCATCCACGGCGAAGACATCGGCCCGGTTTCGACCGACACCCTATGACCGCTGACGACACTGCCCCCGACTGGCTTCAGGCGGGCTACGACAGCATCTGGATGCCCTATACCCAGATGCAGACCGCCCCCCTGCCCCAGGCCGCCGTGGCGACCCAAGGGTCGCGCATCACGCTGGCCGACGGGCGGGAATTGATCGACGGCGTCGCCAGCTGGTGGGCCGCCTGCCACGGCTACAACCACCCCCATATCGTGGACGCCATCCAGACCCAGGCCGCCAAGATTCCCCACGTCATGCTGGCGGGCCTGGCCAACGAGCCGGCGTTCACCCTGGCGGCCCGCCTGCCGGGCCTTCTCGACCTGCCCGGATACCGCGCGTTCTTTTCGGAATCGGGGTCCGTCGCGGTCGAGGTCGCGCTGAAAATCGCCGCCCAGTACTGGCATAACAAGGGCGAGACGGGGCGCAAGAAGTTCCTCAGCTTCCGCGGCGGCTATCACGGCGATACCTTCGCGACCATGGCGCTGTGCGATCCCGTGGACGGCTTCCATGCCGCCTTCAAGGGCGTGGTGCCGGGCCAATTGATCGCCGACCTGCCCCGAGACGACGCGTCGGAAGCGGCGCTGGACGCCCTGCTGACCGCCGAAGCCGACACCGTCGCCGCCGTGATTGTTGAGCCCATCGTCCAAGGGGCGGGCGGCATGAAATTCCACGCCCCCGACGTGCTTTCCCGCCTGCGCCGCCTGTGCGACGCCCATGGCGTCCTGCTGGTGTTCGATGAAATCTTCTCCGGCCTCGGGCGTCTCGGCACCATGCTGGCCGGGCAGTTGGCGGACGTGAAACCGGATATCCTGACCCTATCCAAGACCCTGACCGGCGGCACCCTGCCGCTGTCCGCCACGCTGGCCTCCGAAGACGTCTTCGCCGCCTTCCAGTCGGACCGGCTGGAGGACTGCCTGATGCACGGGCCGACCTTCACCGGCAACGCCCTGGCCTGCGCCGCCGCCAATGCCTCCCTGGACCTGTTTCAATCCGAAGGACGCCTCGCCCAGGTCCGGGCCTTGGAACAAATTCTGGCCCCCGCCCTGGCCCCCTGCCGGGACATTCCCGGGGTCAAGGACGTGCGCGGCCAAGGGGCCATCGGCGTGGTCGAACTGGATATCGGCGGGTTCGCGGAACTGACCTGGCTGCGTGGGCGGTTTATCGAAGAAGGGGTGTTCATCCGCCCGTTCACCGACATCGTCTACCTGACCCCGGCCTACAACATTCCGGCGGATGACCTGGGACGGCTTTGTGGTGCTATAATCAAGGTCGTCACCGGCTGGTCCGCCCGGTTCGAAAAGAAATAGGCTCATGTCCCGCTCACTCGACGAATTCGCTCAGGGAAAGCTCACGGATCTGGAATCCAAGGGCCTGCGCCGCCGTCTGACGGTGACGGAACGCACGGGCGCCATCGAGGTTTTGCGCGGCGGCCGGCGGCTGGTCTCGTTCTCCTGCAACGATTATCTGAACCTCAGCCAGCACCCGGCCCTGAAACAGGCCGCCAAGGACGCCATCGACCGCATGGGCGTCGGCTCGGGCGCGTCGCGGCTGGTGACCGGCGACCATCCCCTGCTGCCGGAGCTTGAGGCTCGCCTC
>DNMS01000336.1:0-1214 GCA_003488105.1 Rhodospirillaceae bacterium | reverse complement strand
TGTTCCGCCACAACGACATGGACCACCTGCGGGCCTTGCTGGAACAACACCGGGCCGGCCACAAACGCTGCCTGATCGTCACCGACGGCGTGTTCTCCATGGACGGCGACCTGGCCCCGGTGCACGAGATGGCCGAACTGGCCCAGGAATTCGACGCCTGGCTGATGACCGACGATGCCCACGGCATCGGCGTGGTCGGGGCCGGCGGGCGGGGCTCGACCTTTGCCGGCGGCACCAAGGCGGCGGTTGATCTGCAAATGGGCACGCTGTCGAAAGCCGTCGGCGGTTACGGCGGCTATCTCTGCGCCTCCCAGGCCGTCATCGACCTGATGAAGACGCGCTGCCGCACCCTGATCTATTCGACGGGCCTGCCGCCGGCCACCGTGGCCGCCGCCATCGCAGCCCTCGACATCATCGAGGGCGACCCCGAATACGCCGCCCGGCCGGTGAAGAAGGCACAGCGCTTTACCCGGCGCCTGGGCCTGCCCGCCGCCGAAAGCCCCATCGTGCCCATTCTTCTGGGCGACAGTGCGCGCACCATGGCGGCGCAGAAGGTGCTGGAGGACGCGGGCTACCTCGTGATCGGCATCCGCCCGCCGACGGTGCCCGAGGGCACGGCGCGCCTGCGCCTGACCTTCACCGCCCAACATGCGGATGCGGATATCGACCGCCTTGCCGACCTGATCGCCGACAAGGTTCTTGTGGGAGACGAGCCATTCAGGGCCTCTTCGTAACCTCGACCGGCACGGGCATCGGCAAAACGCACGTGGCCGCGGGCATGGTCCGGGCCATGAAGGCCCAGGGCAAGCCCGTGCGCGCCGTCAAACCGGTGATCTCGGGCTGGGACGATGATCCCGCCGCCGTCGCGGCCTCGGACACCGGCATCCTGTTGGCGGCCCAGGGCCTGGATCTCAGCCCCGAGAACATCGACGCCTGCTCCCCCTATCGCTTCAAGGCCCCGCTTTCGCCGGACATGGCAGCCGCCCGCGAAGGCACGGCCATCGACTTCAAGCGCGTGGTCGGGTTCTGCCGCCATGCCGCCGAAGGCATGGGCGACAACGGCACGCTTCTGATCGAAGGCGTGGGCGGGGTCATGGTGCCCCTGACGGAGGACAAGACGGTCCTGGACTGGATGGCCGCCCTGAGCCTGCCCGTGGTCCTGGTGACCGGCAGCTACCTGGGGACGATCTCCCACACCCTGACCGCGGCCCTGG
>DNMS01000283.1:4319-4924 GCA_003488105.1 Rhodospirillaceae bacterium | reverse complement strand
CGGAGCGTAAAAAGCGCCCCCATCGGCCTGTGAGCCTGCTCTAGACCCCCTGGAGCCGGTGGTTTCGCCCTCCGGGCCGTCCCGGCACTGGTTCTCACCGGCGGCGATCGAGCGGGAGCGCACAGCCTGCGCCCCGGCTGGCTGCGAATCGCACGCGCCGGCCCAGGGCGCCCCCCCAGAAGCCAGGCCCCTCGAACTCGAACGGCAGCCGCCGGTCGTCGAGCCACGGCGTCGGCGTCTCGAAACCACCCCTCCAGCCCCCTGGGCGAGATCGAAGCCGATCCCGGACGTCTGGCGCCCGAGGTCGGCGAAGACCTCGGGCGCCAGCTTGACCAGACCGACCACCTGATGCTGCAACAGTGGCAGCAGCACGGCGATGACACCGGCGACGCCGGCGAAGAAGGCAATGGTGATAACGGTCGTCGCCAACGCCCGCGACAGACCCTTGGCTTCCAGCCGATCGGCGACGGGGTCGAGAAAATAGGCCACCGCCATGCCGGCGACGAAGGGCAGCAGGATGGCGCTCAGCAGATGAATCAGAACCCCCGCGACGATGAGGCCGATCAGCCAATAGGCCATGCGCGCCTCGCGGCTCATCCGGCTTT
>DNMS01000283.1:0-4066 GCA_003488105.1 Rhodospirillaceae bacterium | reverse complement strand
ACCTGGGCCTCGGCCCGCGACAGTTGAACCAGTTCCGTCTCGCGCACGACGGCGACGGAATGGACGCGGGTTTTCATGTCCAGCCAATCGCGCAGGTCCGTGATGGGGATGCGCACGGCGATGGCTTCCTGATGGGACGACGACAGAAGGTTGTCGCGCTTCCAGTTATCTTCGATCAAAGACGTGACCAGTTTGGCCGCGCGGGCCAGCAGAGAATCCGCCGTCTCGCCAAATTCGGAAACATAGGTGACGACCGTGGTCTGCGGATCAATGGTCAGGTTGTAGCGGGTCAGGGTCACGTCAAGCACCCAGAGCGAGCGCGCCGGGTCATGGCGGATCGACGCGAAGGCGACGGCGACGCTGCCCGCGTCATACCGCTTGGCCATGGCCTGCAGGCGTTGCTGATCGCCCTGCACGACCTGATCGACGCCGATCGCCGCGACGTCGGCAAGATCGCCCAAGGGCAGGACCGTCGGCACCAGGCTCAGTTGGCTCGAACGCTGCTGCCAGGCCGCGCGCCAGGGATTGGGGTCGTCCCACAACAGCAATGCCCCGGCGCGGCGCAGCACCGGCAGAACCAGCACCGGCTTGGACGGCGTTTCCGCGAAGGGAATGTTGAAGGCGCGCAACAGCTCGCGCACCTCGCCCGGCCGGAAGCGGTAGTTCAGCTTGGCCAGATAGCGCACGGCGGAGGTCTTTTCCTCGGCCACGGAAAAGTCCTGCATGTATTCGGTGATTTCCTCGGGCGACAGGGCCGGCAGACGCGGATAATCGGACTTCAGGGTCATGCGTTCCAGAAGGATCGTCATGGCGCGCTGCTGGCCTTCGCGCAGCGCCTGTGCCCGGGCGGCGGACGCGGTTTCGGCCGTTACGTCGACGGCCACACCCTTGACCTCGTAGGGATTGGCGATCTGGGCCCGCGCGCCATGGGGCGCCAGCACGGCCAGCAGAAGACAGAGCACCGCGGCCGGAGCAGCCCAGCCACGCGCGCCAAGGCACCAATCGTGCGTTGCAAACCGCCGGGGATTAAGTATCTTCGCCTCCATCGACACCGTCGGACCCGCCCGCGTTTTGGGCCGGTCCCGAACGGCGCACAATCTAGCACACCCGACCGAGGGAGGAAGGGATTAGCGACACGGAAAAACACGGCGCGGGCCTCAGCTACCGCGACGCGGGCGTCGACATCGACGCCGGCAATGCGCTGGTCTCCGCCATCGGCCCGATGGCCAAATCCACGAACCGTCCGGGCGTCATGGGCGGGCTCGGTGGATTCGGCGGATTCTTCGATCCGCGTGCCGCCGGCTATCAGGACCCGGTGTTGGTCGCCGCCACGGACGGCGTCGGCACCAAGCTGAAAATCGCCATCGACGCGGACAGCCACGCCGGCGTCGGCGTCGATCTGGTCGCCATGTGCGTCAACGACCTCGTGGTTCAGGGGGCGGAGCCCTTGTTTTTCCTGGATTATTTCGCGACCGGCAAGCTGGCGCCCGAAGCCGCGGCGGTGATCGTTGCCGGCGTCGCCGACGGCTGTCGGCAGGCCGGCTGCGCCCTGATCGGCGGCGAGACGGCGGAAATGCCCGGCATGTACGCGGCCGGAGACTATGACCTGGCGGGCTTCGCCGTGGGGGCGGTCGAACGCGGCCAGGAACTGACCGGCACGGATGTCGCCGAAGGCGACGTGGTGCTGGCCCTGGCGTCTTCGGGCGTGCATTCCAACGGCTTTTCCCTGGTCCGCAAGGTGGCCGAACGGGCGGGCGCCGATTTCGCCGCCCCGGCCCCGTTCCAGGACGGCGTCACCCTGGCCGAATCTCTTTTGACGCCGACGCGAATCTACGTGAAATCCTGCCTGGACGCGATCCGCTCCGGCCCATCCCACGGCGGCGTGAAGGCGTTCGCCCATATCACCGGCGGCGGATTGCTGGAAAACATTCCCCGCGTCCTGCCGGACGGCCTGGGCGTCGACCTGGATGCCGCCGCATGGCCTCTGCCGCCCGTGTTTTCCTGGCTGCGGACGGCGGGCGGCATCACGCCCCATGAAATGCTGCGCACCTTCAACTGCGGCGTCGGCATGGTGGTGATCGTCGATGCCGATCAGGCCGAACGCCTGGAAGGCCTGTTCCGGGCTGCGGGCGAGGACGTGTTCACCATCGGCCTGGTCGTCAAGGCCGAGGGACCGGAGGATGTCCACGTCGGTAATCTGGACGAGGCCTGGGGCGCGGCATGAGCCGCCTGAAACTCGCCGTCATGATTTCCGGGCGGGGATCGAACCTGCAGGCCCTGATCGACGCGACCGCCGATCCTGCCTTTCCCGCCGAGATCATCCTGGTGCTGTCCAACCGGCCGGGCGCCATGGGGCTGGAGCGCGCCGCCACGGCCGGCATCCCGACCCGCGTCATCGATCACAAGGAATTCGCCGACCGCGCGGCCTTCGATGCTGAGATGACGGCCGCCATGGAAGCGGCGGGAACGGAACTGGTCTGTCTTGCCGGGTTCATGCGCCTGTTGTCCGACGCATTCGTCGACCACTGGCGCGACAGGATGATCAACATCCATCCGTCGCTGCTGCCGGCCTTCAAGGGCCTGGGGGTGCAGGAACGGGTATTGGCGCGGGGGGCCCGGTTCGCCGGCTGCACCGTGCATTACGTGCGCAAGGAAATGGATACGGGGCCTATCATCGTGCAGGCCGTGGTGCCCGTGCATCCCGACGACACGCCGGACAGCCTGGCCGCCCGGGTGCTGGAGCGCGAACACGATATCTATCCGCTGGCCGTGCGCCTGATCGCCGAGGGCCGGGTCACCATAGACGAAAACGACCGCGCCGTGATTACCGGCGCGGTCGCTCAAGAAAGCGCGTTGCTGAACCCGAAGGGTTAGCCGACGATTTCCAGTTCCGCGAAGAAGTAGCGGATTTCCTTGGCCGCGTTTTCCGCCGAGTCGGAACCGTGAACCGAGTTCGCCTCGATGCTTTCGGCGAAATCCTTGCGGATGGTGCCCGCGTCGGCGTTGGCCGGGTTGGTCGCACCCATGATCTCGCGGTTGCGGACGACCGCGTTGTCCCCTTCGAGAACCTGAACCACGACGGGGCCCGAGGTCATGAAGGCGACGAGATCGTTGAAGAACGCCCGTTCGCGGTGCACGTCATAGAAGCCTTCCGCCTGTTCCTTGGTCAGGCGCACGCGGCGCTGGGCGACGATGCGCAGACCCGATTCCTCGAACCGGGCATTGATCTTGCCGGTCAGGTTGCGGCGGGTGGCATCGGGTTTAATGATGGAGAGCGTACGCTCAAGAGCCATGGTCGATCCCCTTGTATGGTTGTTCGTTCGGCTGGTTTCTGTTGTCGGTAATTTTTTGTCTGGCCGTCCACGGCATCCTTGGGCCGGGTTTTCGGCATCCGAAATTCCGGGCACCCCAAGGGTTTTCCGGAAACGGCGCGGGTTATAGTCCCTCCCGCCCCGCCATGCAAGGAAAAGGGGCGACGTATTCGTGCTCTTTGGTCGCCGGCTAGTCAGCTTTGCCCGGAGACAGTTGATTTTTAAGGAACTGTCCGAGCAGCTTGTATTCGGACCGGCGGGCCGAATTGCGCCGCCACACCAAGGCGATCTGCCGCCCCACCCCGCCGGCCAGCGGTCGAAGCACGACATCGGCGGCCTTTATATGGTCCGATTGCAGCGCCACACCCGGCAACAAAGTTGTGCCGAATCCGCCTGCCACCAGTTCGACCAGGGTGTAGAGGCTGGTCGCCTGGAACGTACCGGCGCGGCCGGGTGCAGCCTGCCGGCGGCAGGCGGACAGCACATGATCACGCAGACAATGACCATCCTCCAGCAACAGAAGATCATCGGAATCCAGCACATCCGGCGCCACCGCGCCCTTGGCCTCGGCCAAAGGATGCCCCCGCGGCACGGCCAGCCAGAACGGATCGTCGGCCAGGACCATGTGCTCCAGATCCGCCGTGTCATAAGGCAGCGCGATCAGCGCCGCGTCCAATGCGCCGCCGACCAGTTGCTCGACCAGGTGGGCGGTGCGGTCTTCGCGAAGGAACAAGCGCAGTTCGGGATAGGATGCG
>DNMS01000311.1:8779-13523 GCA_003488105.1 Rhodospirillaceae bacterium | reverse complement strand
GCCCGCGAATACCACATCGAACGTAAATGGCGCGAGGCGCGACTCGCCCGAACGGCGCCTATTTCGCCGAACCTGATCCTCAGCTATCTCGCGCAGCATGTGCTGGGGTTGCCCAGGTCCTATTAGACTCCGGTCTTAAATCTGACCAAAGGCAACTAGATCAACTTCCCTGTTGCTACTTCCCGCCGGCCCCCTGGGGCCGGCGGGCTTTTTTGTGCGCCCGCGAACGATTGACGGGCATGAACGTCTGTGTTGGTGTACCATCCAACAGGTGCCGCGGCGGCGCGGACCCTTAACCTCCGTATGACTAGGTGCGATCCCGGCCATGAGCATTCATATCGCCCTGCACCACCGGACCTCCTACATTTACGACCGCAAGGTCGAGATGGGCCCGCAGGTGATCCGCCTGCGCCCGGCCCCGCACGCCCGCACGCCGATCCTCAGCTATGCCCTGAAGATCGAGCCCGAAGGCTATTTCATCAACTGGCAGCAGGACCCGCACGGCAACTATCAGGCCCGCGTCGTCTATCCCGATCCGGTCGAGAAGTTCGAGGTCACGGTCGATCTGGTCGCCGACATGTCGGTGCAGAACCCTTTCGACTTCTTTCTGGAACCCGATGCCGAGGACCTGCCCTTCGCCTACGACCCTGACCTGAAGCTTGAGCTGGAACCCTACCTGCACGCCGAGCCGGCGGGCCCGCTGCTGCAGGCCTGGCTCGACAAGCTGCCCAAGCAGGAAGGCCGCACGGTCGAATATCTGGTCGCCCTGAACCAAAGCCTGCAATCGGAAATCGAATACCTGATCCGCATGGAACCGGGCGTACAGACCTGCGAGGAAACCCTGTCCAGCGGCCGCGGGTCGTGCCGCGACACGGGCTGGCTGCTGGTCGAAATCCTGCGCCATCTGGGCTATGCCGCGCGCTTCGTGTCGGGCTATCTGATCCAGTTGAAGCCCGACGTGAAGTCCCTGGACGGGCCGTCGGGGGCGGAAACGGACTTCACCGACCTGCACGCCTGGACCGAGGTCTACCTGCCGGGTGCGGGCTGGATCGGCTTCGATCCCACGTCGGGCCTGTTGACCGGCGAGGGGCATATCCCGCTGGCTGCGACGCCGCGCCCCAGAAGTGCGGCCCCCATCTCGGGCGCCGTGGGGCCCAGCGAGGTCGACTTCGATTTCGACATGCTGATCACCCGCATTGCGGAAAGCCCCCGGGTGACCAAGCCCTATACGGAAGAGCAGTGGCAAACGATCGACGCGCTGGGCGACGAGATCGACAAGCAGCTTCTCATGCGCGACGTGCGCCTGACCCTCGGCGGGGAGCCGACCTTCGTGTCCATCGATCATGTCGACGCCGACGAATGGAACACCGCCGCCACGGGCAAGACCAAGCGCCCCCTGGGCGACGACCTGATCCGCCGCTTGCGCGACAAATACGCGCCCGACGGCCTGCTGCATTTCGGCCAGGGCAAATGGTATCCGGGGGAGCCCCTGCCGCGCTGGGCCTTCGCTCTCTACTGGCGGCGCGACGGCGTGCCGATCTGGCGCGACCAGGCTGCCTTCGCCCGAGAGGTCGACGACCACAAGCCGGACATCAAGACCGCCGAAACCTTCGCCCGCGGCATCGCCGAGCGCCTGGACGTGTCGCCCGACGCGACCATCCCCGCCTATGAGGATCCCTGGCATTTCATGGAGCAGGAACGCCGCCTGCCGGAAAACGTGACGTTGGAGGATTCCAAGCTCGACGACCCGTTGGAGCGCGAGCGCCTGAGCAAGGTGTTCTCGCGCGGGCTGTCGAAGCCGACGGGCTATGTCCTGCCCGTGCAGCGTTGGAACGCGCGGGCCAGCAACCGGCGCTGGTACAGCGAGCCCTGGTCGACGCGCACGGACCGCCTGGTGCTGATCCCCGGCGATTCCCCCGTGGGCTATCGCCTGCCGCTGGATTCCCTGCCCCATGTCCGGTCCGTGGATTACCCCTATATCGTGCCCGCCGATCCCTTCGACGAACGCGGCGACCTGCCCAGCCCCGACGCCGCGCGCCAGCCCTACCTGCAGGGCGCGGAACATCCGGGCAGCGGCCGCCAGACCATTTCCGAGCAGTCCGTGACCGGCGCCAAGGGCCGGGTCCGCGCGGCCATGACCATCGAACCCCGCGACGGCCGTATCTGCGTGTTCATGCCGCCCACGGAAACCCTGGAAGACTATCTGGACCTGATCGCCGCCATCGAGGACGCGACGGCGGAGACCGGCATGCCCGTGCATATCGAAGGCTATGCCCCGCCCAACGACCCGCGCCTGAACGTCATCAAGGTGACGCCGGACCCGGGGGTGCTGGAAATCAACATCAAACCGGCGGAAAGCTGGCGCGAAATGGTCGAAAGCACGGAAACGCTTTACGAGGAAGCCCGCCTGAGCCGCCTGGGCACGGAAAAATTCATGCTGGACGGGCGTCACACCGGCACCGGCGGCGGCAACCACGTGGTCGCCGGTGGGCCGACGGCGGAGGACAGCCCGTTCCTGCGCCGCCCCGACCTGTTGAAAAGCCTGGTCACCTACTGGCAGCATCATCCGAGCCTGTCCTACCTGTTTTCCGGCATGTTCGTCGGCCCGACCAGCCAGGCGCCCCGCATCGACGAAGCCCGCCACGACAGCCTGTACGAGTTGGAGATCGCGCTCGCCCAGATTCCGGAAAAGGGCACGGAATGTGCGCCCTGGCTGATCGACCGCACCCTGCGCAACCTTTTGATCGACGTGTCCGGCAACACCCACCGCACGGAAATCTGCATCGACAAGCTGTATTCGCCGGACGGTCCCACGGGCCGCCTGGGCCTGGTCGAATTCCGCGCCTTCGAAATGCCGCCCCACGCGCGCATGAGCCTGACCCAGCAATTGTTGCTGCGCGCCCTGATCGCGCGGTTCTGGGACACGCCTTATTCGGGGCCGCTGGTGCGCTGGGGCACGCAGCTGCACGACCGCTTCATGCTGCCGCATTCCGTCTGGGCCGATTTCGAGAACGTCATCGCCGACATGAACACCCAGGGTTATGCCTTCGAGGCGGATTGGTTCGCGCCGCATTTCGAATTCCGCTTCCCGCGCTACGGCGCCGTGCAGTACGAACAGATGGAGATCGAACTGCGCCAGGCGCTGGAGCCCTGGCACGTGATGGGCGAGGAAGGGGCCGCCGGCGGCACCGTGCGCTTCGTCGATTCCTCGGTCGAACGCCTGCAGGTCCGGATCACCGGCATGACCGGCGGACGCTTCCGCATCGCCTGCAATGGCTATGAAGTTCCCCTGACCGCGACCGGCAAGGCGGGTGAGTTCTTTGCCGGCGTGCGGTTCCGCGCCTGGAAGCCCGCATCGGCGCTGCATCCGGGCGTCGACGTGGACGCGCCCCTGGTGTTCGATCTTTACGACACCTGGACCAAGCGTGCCGTGGCCGGCTGCACCTATCACGTGGCCCATCCCGGCGGGCGCAACTTCGAACATTTCCCGGTCAACGCCTATGAGGCGGAAAGCCGGCGTCTGGCCCGGTTCGAGGACATCGGCCATACCACCGGTCCGTCCGATGCGCCGAAACGCCGCGACAATGACGAATTTCCCATGACCCTCGACCTGCGCCGCGCGAAAACGGTGCATTGAGCCAGGGTCACCCCTTTTCCGACTGGATTCATCTTGAGCAAACAACGCACTAGCGGAGGGCGCGGCGATCTCCTATCCTCGCCCCTCGAATATGGGTATGGGCCCGGTCGGGCGTGGAGCATCGCGTGAGCCGCAACAATCCGGCAAAGAACGGCGCGTCGCCAGGCGTTTTCCTGGCCGACGACTATGCCCCTTTCCCCGGCGTCTATGACGAGATGATGGATGCCCAGACGGGCGTGCGCCCGCACTGGAGCAACTTCCTGGAAAGCCTGGGGCGGTTTTCCGATCAGGAACTGCAGGACCGCTGGGACACGGCGCAGCGCCTCGTCCGGGAAAACGGCACCACGTACAACATCTACGACGACACCGGGGAATCGACCCGCCCCTGGCGCATGGACCCGATCCCCTTCCTGATCGGGGCCGAGGAATGGAAGACCCTGGAAGCCGGCCTGATCCAGCGCGCCAAGCTGCTGAATGCCATTGTCCACGATATCTACGGCGATCAGACCCTGTTGCAGCGCAACCTGCTGCCGTCGTCGTTGGTTTATGGCAATCCGGCGTTCATGCGCCCCATGCGCGGCATCGATCCGCCGGGCGGCGTGCATCTGCATTTCATGGCCTTCGATCTGGCCCGCGCTGCCGATCAGCGTTGGTGGGTTCTTAGCGACCGCACCCAGGCGCCGTCGGGCGCCGGCTATACCCTGGAAAACCGGATCGTTCTGGCGCGCACCCTGCCCGATATCTTCCGCTCCGCCCAGGTTCACCGCCTGGCGGGGTTCTTTCAGGCGCTGAGCGACAACCTGATCAACCTGTCGGGCCGGGATGATCCGCTGGCCGTGCTGCTGACGCCGGGGCCGCATAACGAAACCTATTTCGAACACGCCTATCTTGCGCGCTATCTGGGCTTTCCCCTGGTTGAAGGCGCCGATCTGACCGTGCGCGACAACCACGTATTCCTGAAGACCCTGAACGGCCTGAAACGGGTCGACCTGATCCTGCGCCGCGTCGACAGCGATTTCTGCGATCCGCTGGAACTGCGCAACGATTCCCTTCTCGGCGTCGCCGGACTGGTCGCCGCCGTCCGCGCCGGTAACGTGGTGGTCGCCA
>DNMS01000311.1:5945-8638 GCA_003488105.1 Rhodospirillaceae bacterium | reverse complement strand
GCGTAACGTGGTGGTCGCCAACTCGCTGGGGTCGGGCGTCGTCGAATGCGAAGCCTTGATGAGCTTCTATCCGGGCCTCTGCCGTGAACTCCTGGGCGAGGAATTGAAGGTCCCGTCCCTGGCCACCTGGTGGTGCGGCCAGGAACAGGAACGCGAATACGTCAGCCAGCACCTCGACGACTTGGTGCTGCGCCCGACCTTTTCCAATTCCTCGATCCTCAACAACCGCAACGGCGCGTTGCTGCCCGGCCAAGCCTCGGGCGAACGGCGGCAGGAGATCATCGACCTGTTGGGCCGGCGCGGTTACCAGTACTTCGGCCAGGAAACCCTGACGCTATCGACCACCCCCGGCTGGTCCGAGGCTGGCATCGAGCCCCGGCCGGTGGTGCTGCGCGTCTATGTCTGCGCCGACGGCGACAGTTACCGGGTCATGCCCGGCGGGCTGACGCGGACCGCCGACAGCGTCGCCGCCCAGGCCATCACCATGCAGCAGGGCGACGCCTCCAAGGATACCTGGGTGCTGTCCGACGGCCCGGTCTCGACCTTCACCCGGCTGACCGCGCCCGATCAGGCGGTGACGCTCCGGCGTTCGGGCTCGGACCTGCCGTCGCGGGTGGCGGACAACCTGTTCTGGCTCGGCCGCTATGCGGAACGCACGGAAAGCTCGGTCCGCTTGATGCGGGCCCTGATCCTGCGCTTCGCCGGTGAAGCCGGCGCCGGTGACGACCCGCAGACCCTGACCCGCCTGACCAATATCCTGGTCGATCTGGATTATCTGAACCGGCGCACGGCACAGAAGGCCGCCGCCGGCGGCATCCGCGCGGTCGAGCGCGAGATGGCGATGATCCTGTTCGACCGGGGGCGGGCCAACGGACTGTTGAACCTGTTGGGCAACCTGCAACGCACGGCGTCGCTGGTGCGCGAGCGGCTGTCCACGGATTCCTGGCGCGTGCTGAACGGCCTGCATCAGCGCGCCGTGGGCCAGGCGGCGATGATCCGGCTCGACGTGTCGGCGGCGCTTGAACTGCTCAACCACATCCTGGAAGAACTATCCGCCTTCAGCGGCATGCAGATGGAAAACATGACGCGGTCGCTCGGCTGGCGGCTGCTGGACACGGGGCGGCGGGTCGACCGCACGACCCATACCGCGAAGCTGATCCGCGAACTGGTGGTCGACGGCAACCCGGCCGAGGAAGGCCGCCTGGACCTTTTGTTGGAACTGGGCGACAGTTCCATGACCTACCGCACACGCTATCTTTCGACCGTGCAGTTGCCGGCGGTGGTCGACCTGCTGTTGGCCGACGATACCAATCCGCGCTCCCTCGCCTTCCAGGTTGCGACCCTGGGTGAACATATCCGCCATTTCCCCCATGACGAGGAAAGCGCCACCCTGCCGCGCGAGGAATACCTGCTCCAATCCATGTACAGCCAGATCCGCCTGGCCGACGTGATGGAGCTTTGCAATCAGCGCAACAAACGCGGCCAGCGCAACGAGTTGGCTCAGTTCCTGGATCAGATCGCCAGTCAGACCCTGGAAATGTCGAACGCGATTGCCCGCAAGTACTTCAGCCACGTGCTGCCGACGCGCAGCACTTCCGCCGGGGGCGTGGTGCCATGAGTGTCAGGCCGTGATCTACGACATCAGTCATCAGACGACGATCACCTACGCCTTCGATGTGGCGCTGTCTCAGCATCTGCTTCATCTGGCGCCCCGACCCTGCCCCCATCAGGTCACCCACCATCATGCCCTGATCATCGAACCTGCGCCGACCCTGTCCAAGAACGACACGGATTTCTTCGGCAACCCGACGACCTATCTGACGATCGAGGAGCCGCATAACAAGCTGTCGATCATCTCCACCTGTCAGGTTGAAATCCATGCCCTGCCGGCCCCCGATCCTGCCGCCACACCGCCGTGGGAAGACGTCGCCGGATATCTGGTCAATCAGTCGGACCCGGTCTGCCTGGACGCCAGCCAATACGTGTTCGAAAGCCCGTTCACCGTGTCGGCCCAGGCCGAAGCCTTCGCCCAGGCATCCTTCCCGCCGGGACGCCCCCTTCTGGAAGGGGCGCTGGACCTGATGGCGCGCATTTTCACCGAATTCAAGTACGAGGGCGGCGTGACCGACATCTCGACCCCGATCGACCGGGTGTTGGCCGACAAGCGCGGCGTGTGCCAGGACTTCGCCCATTTGCAGATCGCCTGCCTGCGCGCGATGGGCCTGCCGGCACGTTATGTCTCGGGATACCTGCGCACGCATCCGCCGGAAGGCCAGGAACGCAAGATCGGCGCCGATGCCTCCCACGCTTGGCTGGCCGTCTGGGTACCGGAACATGGCTGGGTCGACCTGGACCCGACCAACAACCTGATGCCGGGGGACGAACACATCACCGTCGCCTGGGGCCGTGATTACGGCGACGTCAGCCCGATCAACGGTATGGTGCTGGGCGGTGGCGAGCACAAGGTCACGGTCGCCGTCGACGTGGCGCCAGTCAGCGAGCCGGCCGAGGCATAAGTCCGGCCGCCGGTACAGGGCCCGAAATCAAACCACAGAGGGGGAGACAAACCGATGAGATCCGAAATGGTTCGCATGGCGGTCGCGGGTTTGGCGCTTGTTGCCATCACCGGGGCGGCCGCCGCCGGGGATATCAAGAACGCCTATCAGGCCAGCGAGGGGAAAGTTCACGTCGAA
>DNMS01000311.1:4517-5792 GCA_003488105.1 Rhodospirillaceae bacterium | reverse complement strand
GGAAGCCATGGACCAGCGGCATCAGGGCGTCAACGCGGGCAGCGGAACCCGTGCGCTTGCTGGTCATCTACATGGGTGCCGACGGCCTGAAAAACGTCATTCCCGACTGATCGCCCGCAACGGCCGCGCGGGCTAGGACCATGCCGTTTCGGCGGCGACGTTGCGCCCGGCGATCCGCCCGAAGGCCAGGCATTCGCCGATGTTGCCCGTGCCCTGATAAAGGTAGCTGTAGATTGAGCCCAGTTCGCCCGCACTGTAGAGCCGGGGAATGGGCGTGCCGTCCGGGCGCAGAACCCGGGCCTTTTCGTTGCGCCGGGGCCCGCCCTGGGTGTTGATCATCGAGGGCGACAGTTCCATGGCGTAAAACGGCCCCTTGGCGAGCGGCGACAGCATCAGCTTGCGCCCGAAATCCGCATCCTCCCCGGCCGCCGTCTGGGCATTCCAGCGCTCGACAGTGGCGCCAAGCGCCGCCGGGTCCAGGCCGATCGTCCGCGCTAGGTCTTCGATCGTCTCACCTTTCTTGATCCAACCCTTTTCCAGTTCGGCGGAGTTGTCGTCGCTCCAGTCATAACGGGTGATGATCGGCGTCCAACCGCGATTGGGGTTCTTGTTGTAGAGCGGCGCCGCCGACATCATGTCCTGGTCGAACACCATGAACATCGGCGTCGGCACATGCATCGGCGACCACACGCCGTTGATCGGCACCTTGCCGTGGCGGTGCTTGAATTTCTCGTCGTAAAACCGCCCGCCGTCCGGGCCGACAATGATCATGCCGCCGGGATACTCCTTGGCGAAATGCAGGGCCTGGATCGAAAAGGTGGCGGGAAATTCCGGCACCTTGAGGGCCATGGACGGGCCCGCGAAGTTGTTCATGTGCCAAAGGTCGGCACCGACCGAGAGCGCCATGGCGATACCGTCACCTTCGTTGTAGGGGGTCCCGGACGGATAACAATAGGACACGCCGGGCAGGTAGTTGCGGATCATTTCCTGGTTGTTTTCGAACCCACCGCAGGTCAGCACCACGCCCCGGCGCGCCTTGATGAATACCGACTTACCGTCCTTCTCCGCGCGCACGCCAATGATTTCCCGGGTCTCGCCGTCCTGGATCAGCTCGCGGCCCGGCGTTTCGTAAAGGACCGGAATGTTGCGTTCCGTCACGAAACTTTCGAACCGCTTCCAGGTGAAGGAATAGCCGTAGGTCGGGCCATCGTGGAACTTGTGGACACAGGTCGCGCCCGGCAACTCCGGATATTCGATGCCTTCCGGCTGATGCTG
>DNMS01000311.1:0-4305 GCA_003488105.1 Rhodospirillaceae bacterium | reverse complement strand
TGCCCAGGTGCGGATCATGTCATCCGGCACCGGGTAAGGCCCGCACAGCGCTTCCAGATAGGTCGCCGCCTTGTCCGCATCCGACGTGTTCAGGTAGCCCTGGGCCGCGATGCGCGTGTTGCCGCCGTGAAGGCCTTCGGGTGCTTTTTCAAGGATCAGGACCTCCGCCCCCTGGTCATGCGCAGTGACCGCCGCCGCCACGCCGGCGCCGCCGAAGCCCAGAACAATGACGTCCGTTTCCCTGTCCCATGCGTAAGGTTTCACGTTTGGTCCTCAATTTTCCGATTGGTGGTCTCAAATGGCTCGACGGAGCGCGGGCGCACGCCGACACGGACGTCTGTTCCCGTCCGTGTCGGCTAGGCTACAAGAGGTCGCGGCGGATTTACAGCTTGCGACAAACGTAAACCGGCGAAGTCCAGGCCCGCGTGCCGTCTTCCTGCGTCAGGCGGATATAGATCGCGTTGTCCCGGTCGTCCTTGAGATCGATATTGCGCGAAAACGACATCTTGCGGTGCGGGTTTTCCTCCGGCAGGCGGAAAATCTTGAGGAACCGGGGCAAGACACCCGACTTGTCGAACATCTCGTCCTCCAGGCCGATTTCCTCCAGCGGCACCCCGCATTGCACCAGCGGCGTTTCGATCTGCAACGTGCCGCCCCAGGCGTCCTTCAGCCAAACGTCGAAGCCGGCGAAGTTGCCCGTGGTCAAGGACATCCATTTGAGCGCTGTATCCGAAGTTTGCTCCAGCACCTTTTCCGGATTGAAGAAGTTGAAGGCCTGGGCGCGGACGATCTCGTTGTCCTGGACATGGGCCGTGCCATCCCAGATGACCTGGCGGAAGCGGCCGCGGTATTCAGCCCCTTCCCAATGGACGCGGATCCGCCCGCCCAAGTCTTCCTGGCCGTATGGCCGGACGGTTTCGATCAATTCTCGGCCGTTGAAGATATCGACCCGCTCGATCGGGCTGGCGCCCTGGATATCGACATCCAGCCGCACACCACCGTCCGGCAGATGGACGATGTCGCCCATCATGGCCTCGCTGGCTTCGTGCCCCTTGGGCGGCGTCGGATAATCAAGCGCCGGATCGTCGTGATAAAGCATGGCCGGCGCGTCGAACCGCGCCTTCACATCAATCACCATGCGCCCGCCATGACCGCCGGTGGTGGCGTAGTGATGGCGTTTGCGGATGCAATCGAACAAGGAGTCCCGGGTGAGATCGGGCATCAGCATACAGGTCAGCCCGCCGACGGCGCCGAACAGAGACGCCCCGGGATAACTCGCCCCCGGCCGGCCCTTATGGCCGTCGGAATTGGCAACAATGCCCGTCCGGTAGCCCATGTCGAGCGCATCTTCGACCAGCCATTCAAACGTGCCCCAGGAGGAATGAATCTCCATGGATTTCTCGAACCGGCCGTCGTGGGCCATCTTCACGTCGGCATAGCGGCCGCCGCAATGGGCGTAGGATACGGCATCCCATTCCTTGTCGCGGGCCAGGGCGTCGTACAGTTCACCCGCCGTGTTGCAGTCCGTCGACAGGTCAGACTTATCTTCGATCAGCGCGTGAGAGGAACGGCGGATAACCCGGTCCTTCGACGGATAGAACATGTTGCGGTCACCGCCCAAGGCCGTGTTGCCCGACCATTCATAACCGAGCGGCGTCAGGAACTTGCCCGGCTCATCGAATTCCTCGCACAGATTATCCAGATGCGACCAAAAACCCTTGGTGATCTGAAAATCGTTGCCTTGGTGGCCGGCGGCATCGACGAAGGCGCGGTCACGGGCGAATTCGAAGAAGGCCCGGGCCGAGCCGGTGCCGATCGTTTCCTCGGACTGGCCATGCAGATCGACCCAATAGGGTTTCAGTTCCAGGTCGCTTTGAATACAGAGCGGATTGGCGCGGAAAACTTCCGTGCCCGAGGCATCTTCGAACCAGATATCCACCAGTCCAGGGGCGTCGACGCTCAATCCCTCGACGATGGTGGCGAAGGCGCCGGGCGCCAGGGTCACGCTGTCGGGCAGGCCGTTGACGGGGCGGGAACTCTTGACCTTATAGGTCACGTCGCACTGATCCGACGGATTGCCCCAGGTGTCCTCGCCCTTGATCTTCAGATCAAAGGTTTCGCCGGGGCAGCGCGCGGTCGGCACCACGGCGGCAAAGGTCACCGGCTTCCCCGGAACGATGCGGATGACGGGCTGAACCGGCAGCGCCTGATAGTTGGCGGTGGCGATGGGATCGACCAGGACGCGGAATTCAAGGCTGTCCTCGCAGAAGGTCTGCAGGCGCATGCCCTGCGATCCGCCCGAGGTTTCGCCGAAGGTGATGGTGATGGTGTCACCTTCCTTCATGAAGCCCTTCACCACCTTGATATAAAGTGCGCGGTCCCACGGACGCACGTTGCCCTTGGGATCGTAGCGGGTTTCCAGAACCGCGTTGTTGGAAGCCACGACCGTGGTGTAGTTGCGCCACTTGGGGTCGTCAAACTGCGGGCGGCTCTGGTCCGAGGCGAAGCGGAAACAGACGCGCATGGAGGCGCTGTCATCCATCCCGTACTTGCCGCAGGTATAAACCAGTTTGAAGGTTTGCCACGAACCGGCCTCGAACGCGCCGGACGGCGTCAGCACCGCATGGCCGAGTTCATCGGGCGCGATCGGCGCCTCGATGGTTGAACTAGAATTGAGCGCGCCCTGGCCGCCGTCATCCTGCTGGTCGAGCATTTTGTCCCCTCCTGGACCTATGTCCCATTGATTTGTCTTATTTAGCGTCGTCTAGTTCAGCGGGCTACGGCTTAGCCTCGTTGAACACGGTCGAAAAACTATATCGTAATTCGGCGAGGCACTATATCGGGGGGAAATTAGAAAAACTATATAGGAATATCGAAATTTTCCCGATAGTCTTGAAAGCTGTGATGCCAGGGACGAATGGTCGAGCACGACACTCAGCCCATCCGCAGCACTGGTCCCAGGGGGTTGGGATGCGGAGTTTGGCACAGCAGTGAACGTCCCATCCGATTGGGCAACGAAGCCCGGCGGACACAACACGGCATCGAAACCCGTTCCGTGACAGTTCAATTATCGTCATTCAGGGAGGACGAAAAACATGACCAACAGAAGCTTTATACGTAAGGCCGCAGCCGCGGCCGTCTGCGGCGCTGTCGCACTGGCCTTTACGGCCGGCAGCGCCACCCCGGCCAAGGCCGAAACGGACACTATCCGTTTCGCACAGCAGTTCGGCCTGCTGTATCTGCCCCAACACGTGGTATTTGATCACAAGATGATCGAAACCTGTGCCAAGGATGCCGGCCTGGGCGACGTCAAAGTCACCATGAACCGCTTCTCGGGCGGTGCCGCCGTGAACCAGGCGCTGCTGTCCAACAACGTCGACTTCGCCGCCGGCGGCGTCGGCCCGCTGCTCAAGCTTTGGGACAAGACCAAAGGCCGCATCAACGTCAAGGCCATCGCGACCTTGTCGGCCATGCCGCTGAAGCTGAATACCAACGATCCCAAGATCAATAAGCTCGAAGACTATGTCGGCCTGACCGATCACAAGATCGCCACCCCTTCGGTGAAGGTCTCGATCCAGGCGGTGGTCCTGCAGATGGCCGCGGCCAAGAAGTGGGGCGCGGACGAGGCGTTCAAACTGGATGACATCACCGTGTCGATGAAGCATCCGTCCGCTGCGGCGGCGCTGCTGGCCGGCGGTCAGGCTGTGAAAAGCCATTTCGCCACCCTGCCGACGTCCTATCAGGAAGTGAAAAGCGGCAAGGTCCGCACGGTCATGACCTCTTATGACGTGTTGGGCGGCGAGCATTCCACGGTCCTGCTTTACAACACCGAGAAGTGGAAGAACGACAACCCCAAACTGTTTAAATGCGTCAGCGACTCTTACCGCAAGGCTGCCAAGTGGATCAACGAAGACACTGACCGCGCCGCTGCGCTGTTCCACAAGTTCACCAAGTCCAAGCTGCCTTTGGAAGACGTCAAGGCGATGATCAAAGACAAGAGCGAAATGCACTATTCGATCATGCCCAGCCGGACCATGGAATTTGCCAAGTTCATGCATTCCATCGGCTCGATCAAGAACATGCCTGCCGACTGGAAAGAATACTTCTGGGAAAACAACCACGATCTGAGCGGTAGCTAGAACATGACTCAAGGCGCCCACACCGCGGCGGGGAATTCCCCCGCCGCGGCCGCCGTTGACCCCCTCTTGGATGTCGACGGCGTCACCCTTCAGTACAAGACCAAGGAACACCTGATCACGGCGACGTACCGGGTCGGTTTCAAGGTTTATCCGGCGGATCGCTTCG
>DNMS01000235.1 GCA_003488105.1 Rhodospirillaceae bacterium | reverse complement strand
CTTTCTCGGCGCCATGATCATCATCCGCCCGGGGACGGAGGCCATGCAGGTTGCCGCCCTGCTGCCGCTGGCGGCGGCCCTGCTGCATGCGCTTTATCAAGTCGTCACCCGCTTCGTCGCCCGCGAGGACAGCGTGCTGACCACCCTGACCTACAGCGTCCTGTTCTGCGCGCTGATCATGACCCCCATCGTGCCTTTTCATTGGGCCCCCATGGAAGCGTCGCATTGGGGGCTTCTCGCGGCGGCAGGGATCGCGGGAATCATCGCCGAATATGCCCTGATCCAATCCCTCGCCCGGGCCTCGGCGGCGGTGGTGGCCCCTTATACCTATTCCTATCTGCTATGGGCGGCCTTGGTCGGGCTCCTCGTGTTCGGCGAACGGCCGGATGCCTGGGCCGCGCTCGGAGCAGCCGTGATCGTCGGTTCGGGGATCTACGTGTGGCGCCGGGAACGGGCCGCAGGCCATGGGAGCTAGCCGCCGCAACCCCGTCCTGCGCCAAAGGCGTATTGACGCCGGGCCCGCGCACCGCCATGACAGAACCGCACTTCCGCCGCCCTCCAGGCCCTGAGACACCATGAACCAGCAATCGGCACCGTCGCCGTCCCCCCCTTCACCCCAGGCCGCAGACGGCCATGCGGGCCAGGGCGTGCTGTGGATGATCGTCGCCATGGCTTGTTTCGTGTCCATGGACAGCATCGCCAAGGAACTGGTGAAGACCCATTCCGTGGTCCAGGTCGTGTGGGGCCGCTATTTCTTTCAGGTCGCCGTGCTGGCCGTGATCCTGTTCCCCCGCCTGCGCCGCCTGCTGGTGACCCCCAACCTGGGCCTGCAGCTTGTGCGTTCCCTGCTGCTGCTGGTGACCACGGGCCTTTACTTTACCGGCCTTAAATACGTGCCGATCGCCGAGGCCAGCGCCATCATGATGCTGGCCCCCCTGGTCGTCACCGCGCTCAGCGTGCCCTTGCTGAAGGAACGGGTCGGCCCGCGCCGCTGGGCCGGCGTGGTGATCGGCTTCGCCGGCGCCATGATTATCATCCGCCCGGGCGGTGACGCCATGCAGTTGGCCGCCCTGCTGCCCCTAGTCGCCGCCGCGACCCACGGCGTCTATCAGGTCTCGACCCGCTTTCTCAGCCACAGCGAAAGCGTGCTGACCACGCTGTGCTATTCGGCATTGCTGGGGGCGATGATCATGAGCACCGCCGTACCGTTCTACTGGACCCCTCTGCCGGCTCTGGGCTGGGGGATGCTGCTGTGTGCCGGGATGTTCGGCACGCTCGGCCACTTCGCGCTGATCAAGGCCTTCACCCTGGCCCCGGCCGCGACCGTGGCGCCCTTCACTTATTCCAACCTGATCTGGGCGGCGGCATCCGGCTTTCTGTTCTTCGGAGAATGGCCGGACGCCTGGACTTTTGTCGGCGCGGCCGTGATCGTCGGATCGGGGATCTACATCTACCACCGCGAGAAGGTTGTGAAACGGCGGGAGCCCTAGCCATGCAGATGAGCGACATTCCCTTCGGCACCACCGACTGGTCGGCGATTGAGCGCACGGAACACAAGGGAGAGACCGGATCCGCCTATTGGCGGACCCAAACCTTCGGCGGCATCCGCGTGCGCATGGTCGACTACACCCCGGGATACCTGGCCGATCACTGGTGCGTCAAAGGCCATATCCTGTTCTGCCTCGAAGGTGAGTTGCACACCGAACTGGAAGACGGCCGAACCTTCGTGCTGACGCCCGGGATGAGCTATCAGGTCGCCGACAACGCCGAGCCCCACCGGTCGTCAACCGCGACCGGCGCCACGCTTTTCATCGTCGATTGAATCAGCCCGCAGCCTTAGCCTTGATACAGGCATCAAGGTCCGCCAAGTCCGGATCCTCGACACCCAAGGCTTCCAAGGTTTCCAGCAGGCGAACCAGATAATCGTGATTGGTGCCGTAACGGCCCATGGCCTTGCACATGATCTCGGCCATGGTTTCCCTGGGCAGGGCCGGCACGAAATGGGGATGATCGGGAATCACGACAAAGGTCATCACCTGGACCGGGCCGTCGAGGCCTTCTGCCGTGATCCAGGTCGGCCGGTAGACGCCGGAATTCTGTTCTCGGTCCCACAGGCGCTTCAAATCTTCCGCCAGCACATCTTCGTCCAGTTCCAAAACCAGCCCCTTGCAGGCCTGTCCCGGTTCCGGCACCAGGCAGAGCCCCAGGCCAGGCTGATCGTCCGTGCCGCGCGCCCGGGTCGACCAGATCTGAAAACGGCGCTGATGGTCGTGAACCGTCGCCGCGAAGGTCGAGGCGACGCAGCATTCCGGATTCCACATGAGTGAGCCGAAGGCGAACACCCGGAACGGCTCACCCACGGGGCGTTCGGCCAGGATGCGTTCGATCCCCGCGGCCTTCTGTTCCGGGGTCAGCTTGATCTTGGGGCCGCGGTTGGCCCAGGGGTCGGCGCCGCCGTCGGTCATAGCTCGCCCGCGTTTTCCTTGGTGCGGTGGAAATGGATGCCGGGGGCGTTTTCCTGAGTGTGGTTCAGGTGCCAGGCGTTGCGCGCCATGAACACGGGCGT
>DNMS01000095.1:716-3749 GCA_003488105.1 Rhodospirillaceae bacterium | reverse complement strand
CTGCTGGCCATGGCGCGGGCGGTCGAGTCCGGGGCCCAGGCCGTTCTCATGGCGCCCACGGAAATTCTCGCTCGCCAGCATTTCGCGACCCTGGAGCCACTCGCCACGTCGGCCGGCCTTTCCATCGCCCTTTTGACCGGGCGGGAAAAAGGCAAGACCCGGGACGCGATCCTGGCCGATCTGGCCCAAGGCACGACGGACCTTGCCGTCGGCACCCATGCATTGTTCACCGAAGACGTCGCGTTCAAGGACTTGGCCCTCGCCGTGGTCGACGAACAACACCGCTTCGGTGTGCATCAGCGCCTGGCCATCACGGCCAAGGGCCGCAAGTGCGACGTACTGGTGATGACCGCGACGCCGATCCCGCGCACCCTGATGCTCACGGCCTACGGCGATATGGAATCCTCCCGCCTCACGGAAAAGCCGCCGGGCCGCGCGCCCGTCGATACCCGGGCCCTACCCAACGACCGCCTGGCCGAGGTCGTCGATGGCCTGACGCGGGCGCTTGCGACCGGGGCCAAGGCTTATTGGGTCTGCCCGCTGGTCGAGGAATCGGAAAAGATCGACGCGGCCGCGGCGGAAGACCGTTACGCCCATTTGAAACAGGTGTTCGGCGACCGGGTCGGGCTGGTCCATGGCCGGTTGAAGGCGTCGGAAAAGGACGCGGTCATGGACGCCTTCACCAACGGCCCCGTTCAAGTCCTGGTCGCGACCACGGTGATCGAGGTCGGCGTCGACGTGCCCGACGCCACGGTCATGGTTATCGAACATGCGGAGCGGTTCGGCCTGGCGCAGTTGCATCAATTGCGCGGTCGCATCGGGCGCGGCAACAAGCCGGGCACCTGTCTGCTGCTCTATGCGCCGCCGTTGTCGGAAACCGCGCGGTCACGCCTGAAAATTCTGCGCGAAACGGACGACGGCTTCCGCATCGCCGAGGAAGACCTCAAATTGCGCGGTGCCGGGGAACTGCTGGGCACGCGACAAAGCGGCCTGCCGACCTTCCGCCTTGCCGACATCGCCCATCACGGCGACCTGCTGGCCATGGCGCGGGACGACGCGGCGCTGATCCTCAACCGGGACGCGGAGCTGAAATCGGACCGGGGGACGGCCCTTCGCGTTCTCTTGTATCTGTTCGAACGGGATGCTGCGGCGCGCACCCTGCGCTCTGGCTAGGACTTCTCGCCGTTCTTCGGCTTCTTGGTCCGCCCCCGTTCACCCGCCGGCAGCGATGCCTGCAAGTCTTTCTGAATTTCGGCGGGACGCTTGACCGCCAGGACAACGGGCGCGTTTTCGGTTTCGCGCAGAACTTCCAATTCTTCATACACCCGGGCCGAGGTCACGGGCTGTTTCTTCAGCGCATCCGGGCGCCGGTCGGGCGGAGTGACGATGCCGCCGGAAATCACCATCTTGATGGCTTCCTCGACGGACATATCCAGGCTGACCAGATCCTCCTTGGGCACGAACAGCAGGAATCCCGAGGTCGGGTTCGGCGTCGTCGGAATGAAGATGTTGATGCATTCCTCTTGCGTCACGTTCTGCACCTCGCCCGTCGTGGTGCCGGTGATGAAGGCGATGGCCCATATGCCGCGCCGGGGGTATTCGACCAACACGGCCTCGCGGAACGCATTCGACTGCTGCGCCAGCACCGTTTCGAGAATCTGCTTGGTCGCGTTGTAGACGCTGCGGATCACCGGCATGCGGTTGAGGATGTGTTCGCTCAGCTTGATGAAGAAGCGGCCCATGAACCCCGCCGTCAAGGCGCCGGTCAGCGTCAGGCCGACAATCAACACGAACAGCCCCAGGCCCGGCAGGGCGAAGGGCAGATAGGTTTCCGGGTTGTACTTGACCGGGATCAGCGGCCGGATGGTGTTGTCCACGAAATGGATCAGCAGCCAAGCCAGATAGAAGGTGAAGGTGATCGGCGCCGTCACCAGAATCCCGGCGAAGAAATAGGCCCGCATGCGCGGGAAAAACCCGTTCGACGCCGGTTTGGCGTCGGATGCGGGGGTCTGGTCGCCGTGTTGCGTCTCGTCACTCATGTAAAGAAGTGCCTTCTGTTTTCCGGTTCAAATAAAGAAATTATCAATCACGTCTCAATTCCACGGCCCGTCGCCGAGGAAGTCCCGCAGCCGGGCAAAGGTATCGTCCGGCAACTCTTCGGCAAGAAAATGGCCGCAATCAAGCGTCCCGCCGGTTACGTTCTCGGCCCGCTCGCGCCAGGCGGCCAGCACGTCGAACTTGCGCGCGACCAGCCCCTTCGCCCCCCATAGGGCCAACACGGGACAGGCCAACTTATGGCCCGCCGCCATGTCGTCCCGGTCATGGACCATGTCCATGGTCGCCGCCGCGCGGTAATCCTCGCAGGACGCATGAATGGTTTCCGGCATGGAAAAGCAGCGGACGTATTCTGCCATGGCCGCGTCGTCGAACAAGGTTCCCTTGCCGCTCCACTGTCCCATCTTGCGGCGCAGGAAGAATTCCGGATCGGCGCCGATCATGCGTTCCGGCAGATCGGCCGGTTGGATCAGGAAGAACCAATGGTAATAACCCGTGGCGAATTCCATATCCGTCATGCGGTACATATGTTCCGTCGGCGCGATGTCGAGCACCGCCAGCCGCGCAACCTTGTCCGGATTGTCGGCGGTCAGGCGATGGGCGACCCGCCCGCCCCGGTCATGGCCGACGACAGCGTAGCGATCAAACCCCAGGTCAGCCATCAGGCCCGCCAGATCCCCCGCCATGGCGCGCTTGGAATAGGGCGCATGGTCCGCGTCCGTCGGCGGCTTGCCACTGTCGCCATAACCGCGCAGGTCGGGCATGACCAGGGTGTAATGCCGCGCCATCAGGGGCGCCAGCTTGTGCCACATGGCATGGGTCTGCGGATAACCGTGCAGCAACAGGACCGGTGGCCCCTCGCCGCCCATGCGAAAGTTGACGGCGACGCCACCGATCTCCCGGCGATCCTGTTGAAAGCCGTCGAACATCAAGTGGTCCCTTGCCCCCTCTGCGTTGGGATCACTTGCTCATCCGCCG
>DNMS01000095.1:0-513 GCA_003488105.1 Rhodospirillaceae bacterium | reverse complement strand
GCGCGGTTGATGACGACCACGGTGCAGCCGCTTGCCGATCGGGCCGACGCCGCCCGGGGCTTGCCGTCGATCAACGCCATCTCGCCGAAGATGCCGCCGGAACCGATGGTGCTGAGCACTTCCCCGGAGCCTTCGCGGTAGATTTCGACGGTCCCGCTTTGAACGAGATAGGCAAACAGGCCCTCATCGCCTTCTTTGAAAATGCGATCGCCCGCCTGATACATCTTCCGTTCAAGCACGCCTGTGGCCGACATGTCCGAACCCTCACTTCCTGTCCGTACGCAACCGACGCGCGGCTGCTCACAACCTCTCCGGCACCGTTTTTCGTTTCCCGTTTCCAGGCATGCGCCGTTGCGGCTAGTGTACCCCCTCCACCCGACAAGGGGAGTCTATTTTCAAATGCCCAACCACCCCGCATGAGCCGCGAATATCCCGAACGCCCCATCGTCGGCATCGGCGCCGTTGTCCTCAAGGACGATCATGTGCTGCTGATCCGCCGCGGCAAGCCGCCGC
>DNMS01000184.1:7155-11689 GCA_003488105.1 Rhodospirillaceae bacterium | reverse complement strand
GCGCAGTTCGGGATAGGATGCGCGCAGCGGCGGTAACACCTTGGGCAGGACGTAGGGCCCGATGGTGGGAATCGCCCCCAGGCGCAGCAGGCCGGTCAGCGGCCGTGTGCTCGCCTTGGCCGTCACGGTCATGTCGTCGACCTCGGCCAGAACGCGGCGCGCGCGGGCGACCAGTTCAAGCCCCAGCGGCGTCACCGCGACCCGGCGCTTGGTACGCTCGATGACGGTCACACCCAAGATCGATTCCAGTTCCTGAATACCGGCGCTGAGGGTCGACTGCGTGACGAAGCAATGTTCAGCGGCGCGGCCAAAATGCCCGTCCTCCGCGACGGCGATGAGGTATTGCAGTTGGCGTAAGGTCGGAAGCCGAGTGCTCATACGCTTGATGTAATCGTGATTTTCGATTTGTTCAAGAAAACGCGATCAAAAAATTGATTTTAAATTTGCCCAATGCGACACGAACCCCATCGGATCGGGCCGCGAAACCTCAGAAAATCAACCTATGAATGTATCGAAATTTAGACATTTATTGTCGCTTATCCTTATGTTCCACCAACTATGCCATATTGATCCACTAGCCTTTAGACTTATTGACGAAACCCTCGCGATACTGGAAATTACTGTATAGGAACGAAGGAGCATTAGGGGGCCGTTCCACAAGATTAGCGCACTTTTCCGAACCCGTTTCGTTTTGTACCGGAAGGCTGATCCTCCTCTCCCCCCATAGTCATGTCTTTCGGTACTTGTGCCGGGCCGCGGCTCCTCCTCCCCCCACCAACCGCGGCCCGGCATTTTATTCTCCCCTCCTGTTTCAAATCACCGCCTGACCCCGTCACGGGACGTTTCCACCGCGCGCGGCCCGTGCTATCACCCCGCCTATGCTGCATGTAAACGACATGACTTTTCGCCTGGGCGGCCGCGTGCTGTTCGAAAAGGCCACATTGCACCTGCCCCAGGGCAGGAAGATGGGCCTTGTCGGACGCAACGGAACCGGCAAGACGACCTTGTTCCGAATGATCCTGGGCGAGGCCCATCCGGACGAAGGTTCCGTGCGCGTGCGCCCCAGTGCCCGCATCGGCACGGTGACGCAGGAAGCACCCTCGGGGGCGACCAGCCTGCTCGACACCGTGCTGGCCGCCGACACGGAGCGTAGCGCCCTTTTGGCCGAGGCCGAGACGGTGAAGGACCCGATGCGGATCGCCGACATCCACAACCGCCTCGCCGATATCGATGCTCAGACCGCTCCTGCCCGCGCCGCCCGCATCCTGTCCGGGCTCGGCTTCGATGAAGCGGCCCAGGCCCGTGCCTGTAGCGAATTTTCCGGCGGCTGGCGTATGCGCGTGGCGCTGGCGGCGACGCTGTTTTCGCGGCCTGATTTTCTGTTGCTGGACGAACCGACCAACCACCTGGACCTCGAAGCGGCGATGTGGCTGGAAACCTATCTGGCGTCCTGGCCGGGCACGCTGCTGGTTATCAGCCACGACCGCACGATGCTCAACAAGGTCGTCGACGAGATCGCCCATCTGTCCGAATTGAAACTGACCCGCTATGCCGGCAATTATGACCGGTTCGAGCGCACGCGCCGCGAACGCATGACCCAGCAGGTCAAACTGCAGGCCAAGCAACTGTCCGAGCAGCGCCGCATCCAATCCTTCGTCGACCGGTTCCGCGCCAAGGCGACCAAGGCCAAGCAGGCGCAAAGCCGCATGAAGATGCTGGCCCGCATGGAGCCCATCGCTTCGGTCGTCGAGGATAAGACGACAACCTTCAACTTCCCCGACCCCACCCCTCTGTCCCCGCCCCTGATCGCCATGGACGAGGTCAGCGTCGGCTATGGCGCCGAGCCGATTCTGAAGAATCTGGACCTGCGCATCGACATGGACGACCGCATCGGCCTGATCGGCGCCAACGGCAACGGCAAATCGACCCTGATCAAGATGCTGGCCGACCGCCTGAAA
This sequence comes from Rhodospirillaceae bacterium, assembly GCA_003488105.1. The sequence continues at coordinate 9,731 of DNMS01000184.1, read as the reverse complement.
CCGCAGGCCGGCAAGATCGTCAAGTCCTCCAAGCTGAAGATCGGCTATTTCGCCCAGCATCAGCAGGAAGAGTTGAACCTGAATGAATCCCCGTTCCAGCACATGGCGCGGATCATGCCCATGGCGACGGAAACCAAGGTGCGGTCCCACCTGGGCCGGTTCGGGTTTTCCGGTGACCTCGCCAACAGCAAGGTCGAGGTCCTGTCCGGCGGCGAGAAGGCGCGGCTTCTGTTCGCGCTGATGAGCACCGAAGCGCCGCATATCCTGTTCCTGGATGAGCCGACCAACCACCTGGACGTTGACGCCCGCGAAGCCCTGGTCCAGGCGTTGAACGAATATGACGGCGCCATCGTCCTGGTGACTCACGATTCGCATCTGATTGACCTTGTCTGCGACCGCCTGTGGCTGGTCGCCGACGGCGCCTGCAAGCCCTTCGAGGGCGACCTGGATGCCTATGCCGGGTTGTTGATGGAACAGCGTCGCCTGGCCCGCCGTGAAGTCCGCGCCGCCAAGGACGGCGACAGCGTCGCCCCGATCGACAAAAAGGAACTGCGCCGCGAACGCGCCCGCCGGCGCGAGGAGACGGCGGCCCTGCGCAAATCAGTCGTCGATGCCGAGCGCAAGATGGAAAAGCTGACCCAGGAGATATCGGCCCTGGAGGCCAAACTAGCCGATCCCGATATCTACAACGGGCCGACGGCCAAGCTGATGGACCTGCAACTCGCCCATAAGAAGGCCAAGGACAAGATGGCCGAAACGGAACAGCAATGGCTGAGCGCCCAGGAAACCATCGACGGAGCCCTGGACGAGGCGTCATGACCGCATCCGTGCCGTCCATCCCGTCATCCGCCGCGCCGCGGCTGACCGACTGGACCGGACGACGCCATCCCCCTGCCCCCGACGCCCGCATCCTGTCCCTGGTGCCGTCCCTGACGGAAACCCTGTTCGCGCTCGGTCTGGGCGACAATATCGTCGGACGCACGGCCTTCTGCGTCCATCCCGCGGACAGGGTCAAAGGGGTCAAAAGCGTCGGCGGCACCAAGCAGGTGAATTGGCAGAAGGTTACGGCGGCGGCCCCCACCCATGTGGTCCTCAACGTCGATGAAAACCCGAAAGAGATGGCCGATGAAATGGCGGCCCGGGGAATCGTGCCCGTGGTCACCCATCCCCTGTCCCCCGCCGACAACGGCCCGCTGATCCGCCTGCTGGGCGATGTGTTCGGACGCCCCGACGCGGCCGATGACTTAGCCAGGCACTTCGAGGATGCCCTGGCGGCGATCGCCGCCGCCCGGCCCGTGACGGAGTCCCGCGTCCTCTATCTGATCTGGAAGGCGCCCTGGATGACCGTCGGCCCGGACACCTATATCGCGCGCACCCTCGACCTGATCGGCTGGCGCACCTGGGCCCCGCCGGCGGCGGCGCGCTATCCGGAGATCGAGATGACCGACGTCGTTCTCGGCGATGTCGACCGGGTGCTGTTTTCGTCGGAGCCCTTCCCCTTCACCGAGGATCACTTGGCAGCCTTCCGCGCCGACCACCCGGACCACGCCGACAAGGCGCAGATGGTTGATGGCGAGATGCTGTCCTGGTACGGCGTCCGGGCAACGGAGAGCCTTTCCTATCTCAAAGATCTGGCCGACAGCGCGTCGGCGTCCCGCCCATGACGCCGGACACGGGCGCACCGCGCCTGGCCCCCTTGCGCTTGGCCTTGTTTTACGGCGGCATCTTTCTGGCGCTGGGCATCATGGGGCCGTTCTGGCCGCTGTGGCTCAAGGAGCGGGGCTTGGACGCGGAACAGATCGGCTTGGTATTCGCCCTAGGCACCCTGGCCCGGCTGGCCGTCACGCCCTACTTCGCCCGCGCTGCCGACCGTGCCGGCGAACGCAAGCGCATCCTGGTGCTGCTCTGCTTCCTTGGCGCCGTGACCTTCCTTGCCTTCCGTTGGGCCGAGGGTTTCTGGCCCATCATCCTGGTCACCGTGGTGTTCTATGCCAGCAGGGGTCCTGTGCTGCCATTGACGGAAAGCCTGACCATGCTGACCCGGCAACGGGTCCCCTTCGACTACGGCCGGGTGCGGCTATGGGGCTCGATCACCTTCATCATCGGGGCATGGGGGATGGGCCTGATTCTGACCGATGCACCCGTGGACTGGATCCACTGGTCCATCTTCGCCTCCATCGCCGTGACCTTCTTCTGCGCCCTTGCCCTGCCCGACACGCGCGCACCGATCGCCGCAAAAGACGGCCGGCCGTTCCGCGAGATCATGGCCGTGCCCGGTCTCATGGCGGCGATGACGGCGGCGACCTGCATCCAGGCATCCCATGCGGTCTACTACAACTTCGGCTCCATCCACTGGCTGGCGGCAGGCCACGGGGCGGATGTCATCGGCGCGCTTTGGGCCGAGGGCGTGATCGCCGAAATCCTGCTGTTCACCTTTGCCGCCGCCACCGTGCGGCGCATCGGCGCGGTCCGCATGATCGCCATCGGCGCCGCCGCCGCGACCCTGCGCTGGGCCGGCACGGCAGGGACCACGGACCTGGAATGGCTGATCCTGCTACAGGCCCTGCACGGGCTCA
>DNMS01000184.1:1461-6980 GCA_003488105.1 Rhodospirillaceae bacterium | reverse complement strand
TGCACGGGCTCAGCTACGGCGCGACGCACCTGGGCATCATCCACCTGATCACCGAGCGGGTGGACCCCTCCCTGTCGGCCTCCGCGCAAAGCCTGTTCGCCATTACCCTTGGCGTCGGCATGAGCGCTGCGTCCTATGGCGCCGGACTGCTGTTCTCATCTCTGGGCGGCGGCGCCTTCTGGGCCATGTCGGCGCTCGCCCTGGCCGGCGCCGGATTCGCCGGATTCTCTATACTGGTACGCAGCAAAGCTGCCTCCGGCGGGTGAAATTCCCCGCCAGCGGCAAATTCACATTTGTAGATATGTAAACAATTTGCGTTGGTTTTTGCGGCTTTCGAAACAGAAACCGAATACAAATACGTACAGATTGGTTTTATAAGTGAACCCTTAACCAATGAATCATAAAATCGAGATCACCCGGGGTGGGGAATTTCTGAGGGTAGGGAGGTGAGACGTGGGTTACCTAGATTCACTGCTGGGAATCTTCAAGTTCACGAAAGATACAGACTTGGTCGCCGCGACCTGTTTGGTGCTGTTGCTGTCGAGTGTCATCGGCGGCATGCTGTCCAGCATCTTCAAGGCATTCGGCGGCCCGCTGAAACCCATCGCCTTTCAGGAAACCAACGGCTTCCGGGTCCTGCTGTTCTATGAAATCTGCCTGATCGCGGTCATCTTCTATTACCACATGAACGTGACCGGCCGGATCGACGCCATCCAGGCCATCTTCTGGGTCACGACCATGCTGTCCATGCCGGTCTTGTGGTTCATGGGTTCCGTCATCACCCAGGTCCTGTTCTGGGCGAAAATTTCGAAGAACAAGAAGGCCTACCGCGAATTGGTCGCCAAGCGGAAATATGCCAAGCACAAGAAAATGCAGGAAAAGATCCGCGAAGAGACCAAGGAATCGCGGGAAGCCCAGACACAGCGCGCCGAGATCACGGCCAAGGGCAAGAAAGGCCACCAGGCGACGGTGAAGCGCCGCCGCGCCGATAGCTGACAACCTTTCCTCACGCAGGCAGAGGTATTCTGCCCACCCCCCATATTTGATCTATTCTGAGGCCAACTCGCCGCCCACCTGGGACAGCATGGCCGCGGCACGGCGCAGCGCCGGCACGAAAGACTGCGCCCGTTCCATGGACATCCGCACGGTCGGCCCATGACAGGCAAGCGTGCCGGCCAGGCGGCCCTTGGCGTCGGTGACGGGCACGGCGACGGCGACCATGCCTTCGATGAATTCCTGATTGTCGGTGCCGACCTTTTCCCGGCGGATGGCTTCAAGGTTGGCAAGCAGCGCATCCGGTTCTGTAATCGTACCCGGCGTATGGGGGATCAGATCGAGGGCCTGGATCATCTGGCGGCGTCGCCCGGCGGGCAGCGAGGCCAGATAGAGCTTGCCGCTGGCCGTGCAATGCAAAGGCACCCGAGAGCCGATGGGCAACTGCGTGCGCAGCGGCCATTTCGTTTCCACCCGGTCGATGTAATACATCTCCCCGCCCATCGGGATGTTGAAGTTGCAGGTCTCGCCGATTTCCTGCGACAGATCGGTCAGGATGCGGTGGCGCTGGCTGTAGTCCGTGTCGACGGCGACGGTCGCCATGGCAAGGTCGCGCAGCCTGGGGCCGATGCTCAACCCATCGCCGGACGGTGACGGCGTAACAAAGCCGGTTTCCGTCAACAACGCGCACAGCCGATGCACCGTCGCCTTGGGCAGCCCGGTCAGGTCGGCGATCTTGGCCGCGCTGAGCGGCCGGCCCTCGCCGACCATGGCCTCGACAATCTCCAGCGCACGGATCGACCGCGAACCCTTTTCGTCTCCGTTGTTCGCCATAACCAACTATGCCATCCGCATGAACCGAAATCGACGCAGCACCGCCGCCGAACCTATTCCCCGTAGATGTAGCCCGGCAGCCACAACGCGATTTGAGGAAAAACCATGATCAGGATGAGACCGAACAACTGGATCACCATGAACTGCATCATGCCGATGTAAATGTCCTTGAGATCCCACTCCGGCACCACGCCTTTCAGGAAGTACGCTGATAGCGCCACCGGTGGCGATAGCCAAGCTGTTTGCAGGTTAACCGCAACCAGAATACCGAACCACACCAGATTGAAGCCAAGCTGTTCAATCAACGGCAACAGGATCGGCACGATGATCAGCACGATCGGCACCCATTCCAGCGGCCAGCCCAGCAGGAAGATCAGGGCCATGATCATGACCAGCAAAACCATGGGCGGCAGGTCCAGGCCGAGCAGCAGTTCCGTCAGCATGGTCGGCGTACCAAGCCGCGAGAACACCGCGCCGAAGAAGTTGGAAGCCGCGACCAGGATCAGGATCAGGGCTGAGATTTCCAGCGTCTTGATCAGGGCTTCCCTGAACTTCTTGAAGGTCATCCGCCGATAGGCAAGCGTCAGCAGCAAGGCGCCGGCGGCACCGCAGCCCGCCCCTTCGGTCGGGGTCGCCAAGCCGAACATGATGGAGCCAAGCGCCGAAAACACCAGAAGCGCCGGCGGCACCAGACCAAGAATGAACTCCCGGACAATCTCGCCCATGCTGCCCGCGCGGTCTTCGATGGGCAGTGCCGGCCCAAGTGCCGGATTAATCATGCAGCGGCCGATGGCATAGACGGCATAGAGGAACGCCATCATGATGCCGGGGATGATCGCGGCGGCGAACAGGTCCGTGACCGGCACCTCAAGTACCGGACCCATGACCACCAGCATGATCGAGGGTGGGATCAGGATGCCGAGCGTTCCGCCTGCGGTGATCGTGCCGGCGGCCAGTCGCACGTCGTAGCCGGACCTGTTCATGGTCTTGGCCGCCATGATGCCGAGGATCGTGACCGAGGCGCCAACGATGCCCGTCGCGGCGGCAAAGATCGTTGATACGAACAACACGGCCAGATAGAGCGATCCGCGCACGCGCGACAACATCAGTTGCACGGCGGCGAACAGGCGTTCCATCAGGCCCGCCTGCTCCATCAATATCCCCATAAATATGAATAGAGGGACCGCCGCCAATGTCTGCTCCAACATGACGTTCGAGAACTGGAACGTCATCAGGTAGAACACGACCTTGCCGAACCCGATGTAGCCGAACACGAAGCCGAGAAAGATCAGCGTGAAGGAAATTGGGAAGCCGACGAAAATCGCCAGCAGCATCACCCCGATCAGAATAAGACCCAGGATTTCATTTTCCATTATCAGGGCCACCTTCCCTTAGTCGCGGCGTAGTAGCTTTTGAGGGTTTCCGATATGCCTTGAATGATCAGCAGCGCAATGCCCACGGGCAGCGCCGTCTTGATCGGTCCCATATGCGGCATCCAGGCGGTGTCCATGCCCTTCTCGCCGCGAATCCAGGCCAGCGAGGCGTAGTCGGTCGCCATGTAGAGGAACACCAGCATGCCGGGGAAATAGAGCACCAGATAAAGCAGGAGATCGATGCGGCCCTGCATTTTCTCCGGCCACAGGCGGTAAAGGAAATCGGCGCGGATATGCACACCCTTCGACAGGGCGTAGCCGGCACCGAGCATGAACAAGGCGCCGTACAGCATGCGCGATATGTCATAGGCCCACATGGTGGGGGCGATGAACACGTAACGCGCCACGACCTCGTAAACCATTGCGGCGAAAAGCGGCACCGTCAGCCAACAGACAATATTGCCGACGAATAGGCTGAACCGGTCGATGCCGGTGATCGTCAGCGCCATCCAGTGGGGCATGTCGTCCGGCATCTTGCCCGACGGGTCGCCCCGGCGCTCGGCGATCAGCTCATCGGTGATATCCAATTCACCGGGATTCGGGTCGTGATCAGCCATCCGAACCTTCTTTTCCGTTTAGGGTTCCGCGGGAAGACACAGCCGGACAATGCGGGGGCGGGGCAATGGCGCCCGCCCCCGAACGTCCGGCGGATGTCATGAGTGAAGGATTAGCCTACTTTTTCTTCTTGCTGTTGGCGTAGGCGTTGCCGAGGTTGGCATTTGACGTTTGCGCCCCGGCCCAGAACGGCACCGCGATGTCGGCAAAGTCTTTCTGGGAATCCCAGACCTTCTTGAAAAACGCGTTTTCGGCGGCGTTCTTTTCCAGGCTCTTGCGGGCCGCTTCCATGTACTCGGTGAAATAGTCGGCGGGCGTGTCATGCAGGATAACGCCGTGCTTTTCCACCAGTTCCTTCAACGCCTTACCGTTTTCATAAATACGCCAGCTCATGGCGCGCGACAGCGAGGCATCGGCGGCGATTTCCATCGCCTGCTGCTGATGCGGGGTCAGGCTCTTCCAGACGTCGCCGTTCAAGTACATATCGGCGTTGACGACCACCTGATGCAGACCCTGCAGATAATAGTGCTTCAGCACCTTCTGAAAGCCGAACACCATGTCCGGTTTCGGGCAGCACCATTCGGCGGCGTCGATCACGCCTTTTTCCAGGGCCGGCAGGATATCACCACCGCCCATGGCCACCGAGGCGACGCCGATGTCCTTGTAGGTCTGACCGGGAATGCCCGGAGGCGTGCGGAAGCGGTACTTGCGGAAGTCGGCCATGGAGTTGATGGGCTCCTTGAACCAGCCGAGGGCTTCCGGGCCCACGGGCTGCAGGATGAAGCCCTTGATGTTCATGCCCATCTCTTTCCACAGCTGCTCATAAAGCGCGCGGCCGCCGCCGTATTGGTACCAGCTGACCCAGGCAATGTTGTCCATGCCGACACCGCCGCCCGCGACGGGCGACCCGAACAACATGGCGGCCGGATGATAGCCGGACCAGTAATGGGTCCAGGCAAACCCGCCTTCGATCAGGCCCTTGTCGACTGCTTCCAGCGTTTCTTTGACGCCGACGACGGCACCCGCGGGCAGGACTTCGATTTCGACTTCACCGTTGGTCAGCGCCGCGACGTTGGCGGCGTAATCTTTCAACATGGTGACTTCATCCGCCTTGGACGGAATCACCGACTGCACGCGGATCTTGACCTTCTTGGCCTCGGCCGTGCCGGGCGCGAAGACCGCGACCGTCGCGAACGCCATCAGGGCGAACACGGCAAATAGAGATTTGATTTTGTTCATGCTTCCACTCCCAAACATGGGGTCCTGCCGTGCACGATTGCCGCCGGGACCATTGAGAAGTCGTATTAAATTATCATTATTGAGACTTCTAAGTATCATTATTGCAAAGATCGTTGATATCTGCAACGATGATTTCGTGACATCACTCACCTCCGAGGCGGCGCACAGGCCCCATGCCGTCGCCCCACCGCCGCGAACCAACGCAATCAGGATCACAACGAAGCACGATGGACGAAGCGACTTCCCCCCTCTCCGAAGCCCCGGTCTATGATTACATCGTCATCGGCGCCGGTTCGGCCGGCTGCGTGCTGGCCAACCGCCTGAGCGCCGATCCGACCAAGCGGGTGCTTCTGCTGGAGGCCGGCGGGCGCGACACCAACCCCTGGATTCACATCCCCGTCGGCTATTTCAAGACCATCAACAATCCGGCGACCGACTGGTGTTTCAAGACCGCCCCCGACCCGG
>DNMS01000184.1:0-1303 GCA_003488105.1 Rhodospirillaceae bacterium | reverse complement strand
GGATCCAGTTCCATCAACGGCCTGCTTTATGTCCGCGGCCAGCCGCAGGACTTCGATCACTGGCGGCAGTTGGGCAACGCGGGGTGGTCGTTCAATGACGTGCTGCCCTATTTCCGACGCGCCGAGAACCAGGAACGCGGCGCCGACGACTTTCATGGCGCGGACGGCCCCCTGGCGGTGTCCGACATGCGGGTGCGCCGGGAAATCTGCGATGCCGTCATCAAGGCGGCGGGCGAACTCGGCATTCCCGAGCGGGACGATTTCAACCGCGACGACCAGGAAGGGGCCGGCTATTTCCAACTGACGACCCGCAACGGGCTGCGCTGCTCGACCGCCGTGGGCTATCTGAACCCGGTCAAAAGCCGTCAGAATTTAGATATTCGCACCCATGCCCAGGTCCGCAACCTGATCCTGAAGGACGGGCGCTGTGCCGGCGTCGCCTTCGACGTGAAGGGCACGCCCCAGGCCGCCGCCTGCCGGGGCGAGGTGATCCTGTCGGCGGGGGCCATCGGCTCGCCGCAGATTCTCATGCTGTCGGGCATCGGTCCGGCGCAACACCTCATGGACTTGGGTGTTGCCGTGACTCAGGATCTGCCCGGCGTCGGTGGCAACCTGCAAGATCACCTGCAACTGCGCACCATCTACCGCACCCATCGGCCGATCACCCTGAACGATCAGGCCCGCAATCCGATCCAGAAGGTGTTGATGGGCATGGAATTCCTGTTGCGGCGTTCCGGCCCCCTGACCATGGGGGCAAGCCAGGTCGCGATCTTCGCCAAGACCCGGCCAGAACTGGAAACACCGGACATCCAATACCATGTGCAGCCGTGGAGCGCGGACAGCCCCGGCGAAGGCACGCACCGATTCTCGGCCTTTACCCTGTCGGTCTGCCAACTGCGCCCGGAAAGCCGGGGGGACATCCGCTTGGCCTCCCCTGATCCCTTCGCCCACCCGACGATCCGTCCCAACTACCTGTCGACGGACCTGGACCAACAAACCGCGATCGAATCCCTGAAGCTGACGCGCCGTCTGGTCGAAACGAAGACCCTCGCCCCCTATGTCGCCGAAGAAATGCGCCCCGGCAGCGACGCCCAAACGGATGACGAACTTCTGGAAGGGGCGCGGCGCATCGCACAGACCATTTATCATCCCGTCGGGACATGTAAGATGGGCCGCGATCCGAACGCCGTCGTTGATGACAGGCTTCGGGTCCGGGGCATCCGAGGCTTAAGGGTCGCCGATGCCTCGATCATGCCGACCATCACGTCGGGCAACACCAATGCGCCGGCCATCATGATCGGCG
>DNMS01000370.1:12189-13101 GCA_003488105.1 Rhodospirillaceae bacterium | reverse complement strand
GCGAAACGCGGCTCACCCTGTTCGACCGCTCGCGCCGCCGCCTGACCCTGTCGGAGGCGGGCGAGGCCTTTCACCGGGAAACCCGCCATATCCTCGACGGTATCGACGAACTGCCGCATATCGCCGCCAACGTGCGCGCCGGGGCCAACCGGCCGTTCCGCCTGGTCACAGGACCCCGCGTCGGCACGGCCCTGGTCGCGCCGGCCCTGGCGATGATGCGGCGGGAGATGCCCGGCCTGAAATGCGTGGTCGACGTGCTGTCCCGGTTCGAGTTGGAAAACCGCTCCGGCATCGCGCGCTACGACCTGGGCATCGCGTCGCTGCCGGTCACCCACGCCCTGCTGCCGATCGAAAACCGGCCGATCTGCCGGGCGCGGATGGAGGCCGTGATGGCGGCAAGCCACCCGCTTGCCGGCAAATCGGCGCTCACCGCCGGCGACCTGGCGGGCCAGCCGATCATCGGCATGCTGCCGGGCCTGTTCGGCCGCCAGCAGGCGGACGAGTTCTTCCGCGCCGACGGCGCCGTGCCGTCCTATGCGGTGGAAACCACGTCGTCGCTGATGGCCTGCCAGATGGCGCGCGACGGCGCGGGCATCGCCCTGTTGGATCGGCTTTCGGTCGCGGCGATGGACCCGGCGGGCATGGCGGTGCGGCCGCTGGATCCGCCGCACTGGCTGTCCTACGGCTATATCCATCACAAGGGCCAGGTGCTGAACGCCGAGGCGCGGGCGTTCCTGGACTGCATGGCCCGTTATATCGACGGCTTCCGGGCCACGGACAGCGCCGCCGCCGAGGCGGTCATCCCGCAATGGGACGGCAGCCTGGCGCCCTAGTCGGAAGACCGCGCCCAGGCCGGGAAGATGCCCAACAGATCGGCGACGGAACGCTCGCGGCCCGTGTCGATCTTGGCCG
>DNMS01000370.1:11191-11928 GCA_003488105.1 Rhodospirillaceae bacterium | reverse complement strand
TCGATCTTGGCCGTGGCGGTCATCCCGGCGCGCAGCGGCGGGGCGTCCGCATGGGGGATCAGGCGCAGCCGCACCGGCAGGCGCTGCACCACCTTGACCCAGTTGCCGGACGCGTTCTGCGGCGGCAGGATCGCGAATTCCGCGCCCGTTGCCGGGGAAATGCTTTCGACCTCCGCCTGCCAGGTCACGTCGGGATAGATGTCCAGCACCACCGTCGCCTTCTGCCCCGGGCGGACATGGGTCAACTCAGTCTCCTTGAAGTTGGCGTCGACCCAGGGCGGAGTGTCGGTGACGATGGCGAACAGGGGTTCGGACGCGGTGATCTGTTCGCCCGCGACCAGCGGCACGGTCACGACGATACCGCTGGCCGGGGCCGTGACGGTCGTGCGCGCAAGGTCGAGATTGGCCTGGTCGAGGGCCGCCTGCTTGGTCCGCACCAGGGGGTGGCCGTCGACGGGCTGGTCCGGGTCGCTGCCGAGCGACGCCTGGATGCGCTGAATCTTCTGGCGCGCCAGGACGACGCGGTCATCGGCGGCGTTGGCGTCGTTCTCCATTTCATCGAACCGGGCGTGCGACGTCACGCCGCGCTTGACCAGTTGGCGTTCGCGTTCCAGCCGCTTGCGGAAATAGGTCGCGCGGTCCGTGGCGTCGCGCAGTTCGACCCGGGCTTCCTTCAGGGTCGCGGCCAGGGTCTCGACCTCGCGGCGCGCGGCGTCCAGTTCGGCCTGGGCGCGGGC
>DNMS01000370.1:9078-11071 GCA_003488105.1 Rhodospirillaceae bacterium | reverse complement strand
AGTTCGGCCTGGGCGCGGGCCTGGGCCAGCTTGAAGGGTTCGGGATCGATGCGCACCAGCACGTCGCCTTGCGTGACCTGCATATGGGCCTTGGCGCGGACCTCGATGACGCGGCCAGAAATCTCGGCCGCCAGCTTGGCGATGTCGGTCTTCACATAGGCGTTTTCCGTCGCCACGTAACGCGCGCCCAGCAGCCAGTAACCGACGGCCAGGATAACGGCGAGCATCGGCACCACGCCCAGCAGCAGCAGGCGCTTGCGCTTCGCCTGCGCCGCCTGTTTCAGGTCTTCATGCCCGTTCAGGGTGATGGGAGTCTGCTCATTCGGCATTTATTTTCTCGAGTTCCGTCGATTGGATGGTGTCGTTGTCGCTGGCCATTTCCTGCAGCCGCTGCTTCACGTTCAGCAAAAGGTCGGTCAGGGTCTCGCGTTCCTTGCGGCTCAGGCCCGATAATTCCTCTTCGACCATGGCCTCGGCAATCGGGCTGACCTCACGGTGGATGCGGCGGCCCAGGTCGGTCATGTAGATGCGCTTGATGCGCCGGTCGGTGTCGTCGGGGCGGCGCTCCAGCCAGCCGAATTCTTCCAGCTTGTCGATCAGGCGCCCGGCGGAGGCTTTTTCGACCTCCAGCAGTTCGGCCAGTTCCGACTGACTGACCCCCGGCTGGTCGCCGACCCGGCGCAGCGCCAGCCATTGGGTGCGGGTAAATCCCATCTTGCGGACCCGGCGGTCGAACACCGTGCGCTGCAGGCGCGCGGCCTCCACGATCAGGAAGGCAAGGTAGCGGCCCTCGGACAGGGCGCCCTGGGTGTCGATCTTGGTCATGAAGGAATTTCCCTTGCGAAATTAGTAAGTATTCTTACTATTGCGGTCCATACTGTCAACAGGATTACTAATTCCGTGACCACTGATGCCGACGCGGCCGGCGCCATGCTGCCCAGACCGGAGCTCACCGCGGCGCGGCGCTGGGTGATCCTGGGCGTCATTGTCCTAAGCGTGACGCTCTATTCGACGTCGATCCTTATTGTGGCGGCGGTTCTGCCGCAGCTGCAGGGGACCATGTCGGCGACGCCCGATGAAATCTCCTGGGCGATGACCTTCAACATCCTGGCCACGGCGGTGGCGACGCCGCTGACGGGCTGGCTGGCCGGCCGCTTCGGGCGGCGCAACCTGCTGGTCGCGAGCCTGGCCGTGTTCGGCATCGCCACCTATTTCTGCGGCGCGGCCAATTCCCTCGAGGCGCTGATCTTCTGGCGCATCGTCCAGGGGGCCGGCGGCGCCCCCCTGTCGCCCATGGGTCAGACGGTGGTCCTCGACATCTTTCCCAAACATCAGCACGGCATGGTCATCGGCCTGTACGGCGTCGGCGTCGTCATGGGGGCCTTCGTGGGCCCGATGATCGGCGGTGTGATGGCGGAAACCTACACCTGGCGTTATGCGTTCTACATCCTGGTGCCGGTGGCGATCGGCGCCGCGGTCGCGGTGTTCTTCGCCCTGCCGCGGATGCGCCGGCAGGTGCAGATCAAGCTGGAATGGACCGGCTTCATCCTGATCTCCCTCGCCATCGCCTGCCTTCAACTGGCGCTGTCCCGCGGTCAGCGGCTCGACTGGTTCCAGTCGCCGGAAATCGTTATCGAGGTGTTCGTCGCCGTCGTCGCCTTCTACATGTTCGTGACCCACAGCCTGACTCATAACAAGCCGTTCCTCGACCTGCGCCTGTTGCTGAACCGTAATTACGCCATCGGTCTCGTGCTGGTGACGATCTACGGCATGCTGAACTTCACGCCCATGGTCGTTCTGCCCGGATTGATGCGCCAACACATGGACCTGCCGGACTCGCTGATCGGCTACGTCGTCGGTTCGCGCGGGATCGGCGCCATGGCGGGGTTTTTCGTGGCCGGCATCGTCGGTCAGCGGTTTCCCAGGCGCACCATCATCGCGGGCTTCTTCGCCCAGGTCGCCGTCGGGCTGTGGCTGATGTCGGCTAATCTGC
>DNMS01000370.1:7775-8949 GCA_003488105.1 Rhodospirillaceae bacterium | reverse complement strand
TGTCGGCTAATCTGAACACCACGCCGTTCGAATTCGCGCTCAACGGCGTCCTGCAAGGGTTCGCCGGCGGCGTCATCTGGGTGCCGTTGACGGTGCTGACCTTTTCGACCGTGGACCCGAAGGATCTGGATGAAACGACCTCGGTCTATCACCTGCTGCGCAATATCGGCTCCAGCTTCTTCATCTCCATGACCGTGACCGAGATCGTGCGGTCGAGCCAACGCAATTACGAGTACCTGACCGAACACATCACGGAGTTCAATCCGGTGCTCAAGCTGCCCTGGGTGATGGGTGGTTGGGAGATGGAAACGGTCGAGGGCCTGGCGCGCCTGTCCCGCGAAATGGGCCATCAGGCGGCCCTGATCAGTTACCTCAACGGCTTCGGCATGTTCGCCGTCGCCTCGGCCGCGGCGATCCCGTTGATCCTGTTGGTCAACAACGTGGCGAAAAAGAAACCCTAGACGGCCCGATCCAGGGTCAGGAATTTCCCCTGAGCGAAAACAGCACCGGCACCACGACATCCAGGTATCCGCCCTTCATGTCGTCGGTGAACTTAGGCAGGGGTTGGGCGCGTTGCAGCATGGCCTCCGCCTCGCCGTCGAGCAGCGCATGGCCCGATGACTTGCGGATTTCGTGGCGCAGCACCCGGCCGTCGCGGGTGACCCGGAAATACAGATGCACCACGCCCTGCATGCGTTGGCGCCGGGCGTCCTTGGGGTAGGTCTTATTGCGCTCCAGCCAGTAGCGCAGCATGTTCACGTAATTGGGCGCCGGCGCGCCGACGGGGCCGCCACCCAATGCATCCCGCGCTTCCGCCGACTGGCCCTTGCGTCCGTTGTCCAACCTGCCCTGGCTTGCCGTGGCGGCGCGCGACGCTTCCCGGGCCTGCGGGGCGGGTGCCGCCGATGGCGTCGATTGGGCGGGAATGGATTTAGCCGCAGTCGGTGGCGCGGCCTTGGCCGGCGGCGGTGTTTTCAGGGGCGGCGGGGGCCGCCGTTCGGGCAGAGGCACGGGTTTCATCGGTTCCACGGCGACAGCGGCGTCAATGGCTGCTGACGGCGGCGCGAAGGCCTCGACTGGTTGCGGCGGCACGGGTGTCGCATCGGCCGGGGGGGCGGTGTCGGCGTCGGGCGGCACGATCTCCGCCGGGGGTGCTTCTTGCGGCGTTTCCGCC
>DNMS01000370.1:1938-7637 GCA_003488105.1 Rhodospirillaceae bacterium | reverse complement strand
TCTTGCGGCGTTTCCGCCGCCTGGTCGCGGGCGTCCGTTTCCGCCCCCGCGCGGGCGGCGGTCAGGGTCAGGGCGACGGAAACCCCGCCCAGGCCCGGCGCCTTGGCACCGTCAGCCGGTGCCGACAGAACGGCCGCCAGCACGCCCAGATGCAGGGCCAGCGCGACCAGTCCCGCCGCCGTCCATGGGCCGGGTCCGGGCAGGGTCATGTGCCGTGCCTCGGTCATGTCAGGGCACCGTCACCCGGCGTCGAAACCTTGGCGCACGGCGTCGGGCACGGGGTCGGGAAACTGTTCGCGCCAGTCGAAGGTGATCTCCTCGCGCCAGGCGAAGCGTGTCAGATGATCCGACAGGATGTGCTGCATGACGGCGATGCCCCGGTCTTCGCCCGACCGGCAATAGAACGACAGGGTAGAGCCCTCGGCGGTCATCATGCAGCGACCCGGCGGAAATTCGACCCGGGCCCGCGCGCTGTCGTAATCGACATCGACCTTATGGGCGAAATGCTTGCACAACTGCATGAGGTACTTACTGGCGTTTTCCGTTTCGACGGCGGCGAAACAGGTCGGCATGGCGGATCTCCTATTGGCCGGTTGGGGGGAGGATCGGTTGCGTGGGTTCGGTGACGACGAAGGGCAGGCCGCGCGAACAGGTTTCGACCCGGCCCGCGATACCATAGGCCTGGGACAGGGCGTCGGCGGTCACCGCCTCGGCCGGCGGGCCGAAGGCAAGCAGACGGCCATCGCCGAACAGGGCGATGAAATCGCAATGACGGATCGCCAGGTTGATGTCGTGCAGCGCCATCAGGCATTGGCCGCCGTGCCGGCCCAGGATCATGCGAACGGTGTCCAGCACGGTCAGCTGCCAGCGCAGGTCGAGGGCGCTGGTCGGCTCATCCAGCAGCATCACCGATGGCCGGCGCACCATGACCTGCGCCAGGCCGACCATCTGGCGCTGGCCGCCCGACATCTTGTTGAGGGCCTGGAACGCCAGTGGGCGGATGCCGAGAACGTCGAACACGCGCTCCACCGCCGCGTCGATCCGGGCCTTGGGCAGGTCCGGGCGCACGGCGCGGCAGGCGCTGAGCACGGCTTCGTAGGCGACCAGGCTGGTTTCCTGGGGCAGGGCTTGCGGCAGGTAGCCGACGCGCTGGGCGCGGCGGAAATGGGTCATGCCGTCGAGCGCCTCGCCGTCGAGCAATGCCGTGCCCGTATAGGGGCCGAGCCCGGCCAGGGCGCGCAGCAGGGTCGACTTGCCGATCCCGTTGGGTCCCAGCACGCCGACCAGAGATCCCGGCGGGATTTCCGGCAGGGTGACGCCGGTCAGGACCGGCTTTCCCGGATAGGCGAGATTGACGTTTTCGATCTTCAGAGACGTCATGGCTATCCCCGCCGCTTTTGTGAAATCAACAGGGCCAGGAACAGAGGAATGCCGATCAGGGCGGTGACGATGCCGTCTGGGATCAGCACGCCGGGGACCAGGGACTTTCCGATCAAGGATGCGCCGGACAGGATCACGGCCCCGGCGAGCGCGCTGCCCGGCAGGAAGAAACGATGATCTTCGCCCAGGGCCAGCCGCGCGATATGCGGGCCGACCAGGCCGACGAAGCCGATCACCCCGGTGAAGGCGACGGCGACGGCGGTCATGGCGCTGACCCGCAGCAGCACGGTCAGGCGCAGCCGGTCGACGGCGACGCCGTAACTGCGGGCATAATCCTCGCCGCCGCGCAGCGCCGTCATGGCCCAGACCTGACGGATCGAGGCCGGCAGACAGAGCGCAAATACGATGCCGACGATGGCGACCTTTTCCCAGGTCGCGCGGGTCAGGCTGCCCATGGTCCAGAACACGATCTGCTGCAGGCTGTCACTGTCGGCGACGAACTGGATCAACTGGATCAGCGCCTGCAGCGCGAACACCAGAGCGATGCCGAACAGGATCACCGTGTCGACGGTGGCCCCGTAGACCCGGGACAGCAGCAGGATCACGGCGGCAGAGGCAATCGCGCCGGCAAAGGCGAACACGGGCACCACATAGGTTTCCGGTAATCCTAAGGGGGCCGCCAGGTTGAACACGATGGCGAGCGACGCCCCCAGGGTGGCGGCGTACATGACGCCGAGGGTCTGCGGGCTGGCCAAGGGATTGTTCAGCACCGTCTGCATCTCCGCCCCGGCCAGCCCGAGGCAGGCGCCGACGACGATTGCCATCAGGGCGAAGGGCAGGCGGACCTCCCACAGGATGACGTAGGTGCCGGGGTCGAGCGTTTCCGGATGGCGCAGACCGTCGACGACCTGGGCGAGGCTGAGCCCCGCCGGCCCGGTCATCACGTTGACCACCGTGGTCGCGCAAAGGGCGACGGCCAGGGCGCAGAGCCAGACCGCGCGCCGGGTGACGAAGCGGCGGTATCCGGTGGTAAGGGAAGTGTTCGTGTTGGTGATGTCGCCGGTCTGACTCATTGCGCGGCCGCTTCCATGTCCAGAGACACCCAATAGGCGCCGTCAAGCGGTACGGGCTGGAATGCCGCGAACAGGGTTTCCAAGGTCTTCCGGGGATCAAGGTCCTGGAAACGGTCCGGATGTATCCACTTGGCCATGGCCTGCACCGCCGCCACGTTCAGGGGCGTGTTGTAGAAATGGTGCCAGATGGCATGGGCATGCCTGGTCTTGACGGCGGTCAGGTCGGCGATGCCCCTTCGGGACGACGCCAGCGCCAGGGACGTGCGGGCCTGATCCGCGCGGGCGCCCGGGCCCAAAACGACACGCCCCGGTTTGGGATAATCGACCCCGGCGGCGCCGATGGCCGTGGCCATGTAGACGTCCGGCTGGGTGACCAGCAGGTATTCCAGGCTGAGCAGCCCGTGCGCCCCCGGCACCTTGCCCTTGGCGATGTTGTCACCGCCGGCCCAGTCGATGAAGCGGCCCATCATGCCTTGGCTCATGGTGGCGCAGCAGTCGTCGCGCCCGCCGACATGAATTTCGATGAACACCTTGGGCTTGTCCGTGACGCCCTTGAGACCGTCCGCGACCCGCTGTAACTCGGCCGTATAGAAATCGTTGAATGCCTTGGCCTCGGCGTCGCGGCCCAGGAGCCTGCCCAGAAGCGCGATGCTTTTCGGCGTGTTGACTAGGGGGTCCATGCGGAAATCGACGACGACCACGGGGACCCCGGCGGCGGCCAGGCGGTCGAGGATCGCCTTGTGCCGCGCCCCCGGGCCATGGCCCGACCCCAGTCCGAAGATGGCGACGTCCGGCTTCACGCTGATGGACTTTTCCAGGGAAAAGGATTCGGCGCTGCCGTGGCCGATCTGGGGAATATTCTTGATGTTCGGAAATTTCCTTACGTATTGCGCGTATCCGGCTGGGTCGAACCGTTCGAAGTCGGCCATCATGCCGACGATGCGGTCGGACGGATCGCTGGGATCGAGGATGGCCAAGGTCGGCAGGAACCGGCCCTCGCCCAGGATCATGGTCTTGACCGGCACGGCGACCTCGACCGTGCGCCCGGCGATGTCGGTTACGCGGACGGTTTCGGCGGCCGCGGGCGGTGCCAGCAGTCCCGCCGCGAGAACCAGGACGGATGCCAGAAGCGCCCGCCGCGTCGTCTTGCCGTTCATTCGTTCAACTTTCGTGTCCATGATCTTCGTCCTTTGTCTCCGCGTTGGGTCCAACGCCCGAACGCGCGGAACGGGCGCCGCCCCCGGCGATGCGAAGATCGTCTGGGGGCGGGCCCGCCGCGCAGTAAACAGGTACGTTCGGGTAAGGTCAGAAATCCATTTTTGCCGTCAGCAGGAACGTCCTCCCGGGTTCGTTGTAGGCCGTGGCGCTGTTGCTGTCGGTGCCCGACGTGGCGCGATCCACATAACTGCGGTCGAACAGGTTCTTCACGTCCAGGCGCAGGGTCAGGCCCTCGATATTCATGTCGCCGATCGCCTCGGGCTCCCACTGGGCGTAGATATTGGTCGTTACGTAAAAGTTCTTGTAGAAGGCCGGATCGTCGTCCTGATGGAACGCGAGTTCGTTGGACGTGCCGATGCGAAGGCCCCACGACGGGAAGCTATGGGCGGCGTCGAAGGTCATGGTCGAACCCATGTTGAAACCGTGATAGCTGGCGGAACCGGTTTCCAGGACTTGGCCGTTGGCGCGCAGGTTCTGATAGGAATAGGTGGCGCGGACGAAGCCGTCCCCGTAAGTATACTTGCCCGAAAGGTTAAGGCCCTTGGTCGTCAGGTTGTTGTTCGATTGACGGTCGTTGTCGCCGCGTTGATGCGCGTTCAGGACGCGGGTGTAGAAAATATGCGCGTCGCCGGAAAACGGGCCTTGCTCACCCTTGAAGCCGAACTTCCCGCTGAATGACCGGGACGGGTCCAGGTCGGTGTAGTTCCAGACGGACGTGAAGTTGTAGATCAGCGATTCGCCAAGCGGCACGCCGCCGAAGCTGGTGCCGCCGCCGACGTAGCCGGTCAGTCCCTTTACGACATCATATTCCGCGTTGACGTTTCCGCTGGCGCCCTGGAAATCGTGCTTGGTGCCGTCCATCCCATGCAGGTCCTGCCGGTCATAACGGGCGCCGACCGAGGTGCGGAACTTTTCCGTCCAGTTCAGACGTGTCTGAACGAACGCGCCGACGTTGAGCGAACGTTCGGTGTAGATCCCCTGACGTCCGGAGCCGAACGGATGAGTGCCGAACACGTTCTGTCCTTCGTCGCGGTAGAAATCCACACCGGCCGTGACGTTGCCGGTATTGGCGAGCCCCAGGCCCGTGGCGAAGGTGTTTGCCAGCTTTCCGCTGTAGCTGGTGGTTTTCGATTTGAGGTCGTGATTTCCTGCAAGCGCCAGGTTTTCTACTGAATAACGGATTTCGTTGAAGCTGAGGACGACCTCGGGGTTGACCCATTCGCTGGGCGCCTCGTCCTTGTAGGTTACGCCCAGGGACCGGCGCTGATAGGACTGCGGAACCGGCACGGAGCCGTTGGACAGTTCGGCGAAGTTGACCCGGTTGGGGCGTACGGCTTCGTCCTGGAGATAGGAGCTGTTGAATTCGATGCGATGCCCGGTATTGCTCGTCCAAGCGCCTTTCGTCAGGAAATTCTTGATGCGGGGGGCACTCCCGATGACCTCATTGCCGCGCCCGTCCTCATAGTTTGTTCCGTTATCGTAGGATCCGTGGAACAGCCCTTCGAACCCTTGGGCCTGGGCGGCGTAGGTCACGGTCGGGCTGTGCAGGTTGGTGTTGGTGTCGTGCTGATACTTCAGCGACACCTTCTGCATCTTGCCCGGCTCGATGATGTCGCGGGCATCCTTGGTTTCATAGGCGATGGACCCGCCCAGGGTCGCCGGACCGACATCCGCCGGCGCGACGCCGGTCTCGACCCGCACGGATTTCAGCAGGTTCGGATCGATCATGGTCGTGCCCAGGTGGTGGAAGGTGGTGCCGACCTGGCGGGCGCCGTCGATCTTCACGTTCAGGTTCGAATCCTCGATGCCGTTGACGTAGGTCTTGCGGGCCAGGTCGGCGCCACCGCCCACGTTGACCCCGGCCTCGCCCTGGAACACGTCCTTGATGGTGGTGGGGTTGGCGTGCTCGAGATACTCCGCGCCGATCTGGTAGCCGCCGGGCGCCACTTCCGTCGCGGTCACGGAGATCGGCGCCAGCATGGTCGCATCCTGAGCCGCCGCCGGATCGGCGGGGATCAGCAGGGCCAC
>DNMS01000370.1:0-1718 GCA_003488105.1 Rhodospirillaceae bacterium | reverse complement strand
GGGGATCAGCAGGGCCACGGCGGCGGTGCCGCAGAGAAGAGCAGGGAGCAGGGCAGGACGGCGGGCGCCCCGGGATCGGGTGATTGACATGGTGGTCCTCGATTGGTCGTTGCCGCTTGTGTTAAGAATGCTTCTCATTATCATTGTGCGGTGGCAGCGGCCATCATCGTGCCGTTTCAAAAAACACATTTCTTTTGTGAAAAATCGCAATTCGGCCCGGTCCCCCTGGATTTCACCATGCCGCCCGGGCGATAGGCGGCTGATGCCGTCTTGAGGCCAGAGCAGGCGGCGCTTTACTATTTGCGAATAATAATTATTATTAATATGCACATGCAACGCCAACGGGTTGGGCGGCTGCCCGGCCCTGGCGGGGTCAATGGGGAGTGAAGTTTAAGAACATGGTGGATCGAACGACCGTGGAGGTCAGCCCCCGGCGATTCCGGCCGGCGGACACCGCGGTGACCAGCGCCGACCTTCAGGAAATGGCCGTCAAGACCGATGCCGAGACCTTCCACATCTCGGCGCCCGTGCTGGCGCGCAAGGACACGGCGATCCACGGGCGCATGAACAACGTGCGTGGCCATTCCGGTCTGTTCGTCCACGCCACCGACACGGTCGAGGCCCATGACCTGCTCGCCGAATGGGAAATGTCGCCGGCCTGCACGGTCGCCGTCATGCTGGAAGGCGATCTGGTGGTCAAATTGGATGGGTTCGCCGTGCGTCTGGGGCCGGGCGACCGTGGGGCCAAGGCGACCGGCCATATCTGGTCGCTGACCAGGACATCGAAGATGGTCCGCCTGTCGCGCAAGGGTACGCGCGTGCGCAAGGTCATCGTCACCGTGCCCTGGGGCTGGATCGACCGCATCCTGGCCGACAAGAACCTGCCCAACCGCAACCTGGCGCGGTTCGCCGCGACCCATCGGGGATACGCCACCTGGCAACCGTCGGCCCATGCCGTGGCGCTTGCCGAGCAGATCATCAATCCGTCGCGTTCCCCCGCGGCGCTGGCCCAGATGTCGGCGGAAAGCCGCGCCATCGAAATCCTGCGCGAGGCCCTTGAAAGCCTGATTTCCAATGTTCCCGAGGAACCGCAGAGCGCGCCCACGACCAAGACCCAGGCCAAGGCCCAGTCCGTGCGCGCCTATCTGCACGCCCATTTGGCCGACAACCCGTCCCTGAAGGCCATGGGCCGCGATCTGGGCATGAGCGTCGGCGCCATGCAGGGAGCGTTCAAGGCCGTCTACGGCCGCACCATCGCCGACTATTCCCGGGAACTGCGCCTGCAACGTGCCCGCGAGGCGATCGAGCGCGACGGCGTGTCCGTTGCCCAGGCGGCTTATGACGCGGGCTATTCCAACCCGGCCAATTTCTCGACCGCGTTCAAGCGCCTGTTCGGCCTGTCACCATCGGAAACCAAAACCTGATCAGGGCGGTTTCGGCGCCGCCCGGTCAGCGGCCCGAAGGGGTGTCCAGATTCACGGTCACGTTCTTGCGCTGGGTGAAACTTTCCAGCATGCCTTCCAGGGAGAACTCCCGGCCCAGGCCGCTCTGCTTGTAACCGCCGTAGGAATGGCCGGGCACCTGGCCGCCGCCCTGATTGACCTGCACCCAGCCACTTTCGATAGCGTGCGCCGTGCGCAGGCCTTCGCCGATGTCGTGGGTCCAGACATAGGCCGCAAGGCCGTAATGGCTGTCGTTGGCCAAGATCGGAAAGAGCG
>DNMS01000428.1:1425-10125 GCA_003488105.1 Rhodospirillaceae bacterium | reverse complement strand
GCGGCGGGCATGATCGACGGCTTCGGCCGAGGGGGTGAATTCCTCGTTCAAAATCGCCACGCCTGACGGGTGGATGACACTGGCGCAGTCGAAACCGAACTTGACCGACTTGCGCACGGCGGCGCGGAAGCCTTCGGTGTCGTTGTAATCAGCGACCGTGCCGATGAAGCCCATGGCCATCAGCCCCGCCGCCTTGGCCGCGATCATCACCGTCTGCTTGGGCACCAGCAGGGTTTCCGTGTCGGGCACCATGCCCATCTCCATGGCGAAATCCTCGCCGCCCAGGTTCATGCCGATCAGCCGGGACGAGGCCCGGGCGATGGCATGGGCGCGGAAATAGGCGTCCGCCGTCTCGACCATGGCGGCCAGCTTGACCGATCCTTGCGGGCGGCCCGCCTCGCGCTCGACCTCGCCGACCAGTTCGGCCACCAGTTTCAGATGCCCCGCACCGTCGACCTTGGTCACGAACAGGGCCCGTGCCCCCGCCTTCACCGCCGCTTCCACGTCCTTGACCATGTGGCGGATCGGCCGGTTGATGCGCACAATGGGATCGGCGCCCGATTGCGTCACCGACTTGACCGCATCGGGCAGCATGTCGCGGGCGCGCTGGCGTTCCTGTTCGGGGACGCTGTCCTCCAAGTCCAGGATGATGCCGTCGGCACCCCGGGTATGGGCCTTGGCGACGAATTTTTCGTTGTTGGTGGGAACGTAAAGCAACGAACGCCAGACAATCGGCCGTTCCGCACCGGTGGTATTTTTATCGGTCATCCTTCGACCACTCCCTTTTCTTTCAGATTTTCAATTTCGGCCGCGCCGTAGCCCAGTTCCTCGAGCAACGCCACGGAATGTTGTCCCCGAAGCGGCGCCGGGCTGCGGATCACGCCCGGCGTTTCCGACAGGCGCGGGCTGACGTTCTGCATGGGCACGGTGCCCAATTGATCGTCCGGCAGTTCGATAATCACCTCGCGCTCGCGGAAATGCTCGTCGCGCAGGATGTCGTCCTGCTCGTAGATCGGCGAGGCGGTGATGCTCTGTTCCTCGAACGTCTTGGCGACGTCGGCCAGGGTCTTGGTCTTGATCCAGGCCCCGACGATGCGGTCCACTTCCTCGCGGTTCTTCACGCGCTCCATGTTGGTGCGGAAGCCCTCCGTGGTGATCAGGTCTTCCCGGCCGATCATGCGGAACACCCGTTCGGCCATGGTCTGGATCGACGCCGACATGCCGATGAACTTGCCGTCGGACGTTTCATACACGTTGCGCGGCGAGGCCGTGGTCGAGGACGACCCCGTGCGCGGGCGGCTGCGCCCGGTCAGCTGATAAACCAGGGCCTCCGGCCCCATGATGGCGTAAAGGGGTTCCAGCAACGCCAGATCGACGACCTGTCCCCGTCCCTGTCCATTTGGGCCGCCGTCCTGTTCGGCGGCGCGCAACGCCACGATGGTGGCGAACGCCCCTTGTAACCCGGCGACGGAGTCGGCCAGGGCGAAGGGCGGCAACACCGGCTCCCGGTCGCCGAAGCCGTTGCGGGACGCGAAGCCCGACATACTCTCGACGACGGACCCGAACCCGGGGCGTTCCTTGTAAGGCCCCGACTGGCCGTAGCCCGAAATGCGCACAATCACCAGCTTGGGATTGATCGCCCACAAGGTTTCCGGCGCCAGGTCCATTTCCTCCAGCCGCCCGGGACGGAAGCCCTCGACCAGGATCTGCGCGCCCTCGACCAGTTTCTTGACGATGGCGATGGCCTGGGGATCGCGCAGGTCGAGGGCCATGCTTTTCTTGTTACGGGCGTAGACCTTCCATTGCGCCTCGATCCCGCCGTCGCCCCAGGCGCGCAGCGGATCGCCCTTGCCCGCGGGCTCGATCTTGATGACCTCCGCCCCCTGGTCAGCCAGGAACTGCGTGCCGAAAGGGCCGGCGCCGTATTGTTCGACGGCGAGGATGCGCACGCCGTCAAGCGGCAGGCCGCTCATCCTTGTGCTCGTTCTGTCAGTTGCCGAGCGATGATGATGCGCTGCAATTCGTTGGTCCCCTCGCCGATGCACAGCAGGGGCGCGTCGCGGAAATAGCGTTCCACGTTGTATTCCTTGGAATAGCCGTAGGCACCGTGAATGCGCATGGCCTCAATGGCGTTTTCCAGCGCCGCTTCGGTGGCGAACAGCTTGGCCATGCCGGCTTCCATGTCGCAGCGCTGTCCCTTGTCATAGGCGCGGGCTGCGCTGTCGACCAGCAAACGCGCGGCCTCAACCCGCGTCGCCATATCCGCCAACTTGATCTGGATCGACTGATGTTCGGCGATGGGCTTGCCGAAGGTCTTGCGGTCCAGGGCATAGGCGACGGCGTCGTTGAGGGCCGCCCGGGCGACCCCGACGCCGCGCGCGGCGACGTTGATGCGGCCCAGTTCCAGCCCGCCCAGAATCTGCTGTAACCCCCGGCCCTCGTCCGGGCCGATTAGGTTGGTCAGGGGCACGCGGGTGTTGTCGAACACGACCTCGCCCGTGTCGATGCCCTTGTAACCGAGCTTGTGCAGCTTGGACGTTTTGTAACCGGCATCCTTCTCGACCAGGATCAGGCTCATGCCCTTGTGCTTGGGCTCGGTCTCCGGGTCGGTCTTGGCCAGCACGGCCAGGAAATTTCCTTCGATGCAGTTGGTGATCCACATCTTGTTGCCGTTCAGGATGTAGCGGTCGTTGCGCCGCTCGGCCCGAAGCTTCATGCCGACCACGTCGGATCCGGCGCCGGGCTCGCTCATGGCCAAGGCCCCCAGGTGCTCGCCGGTGATCAGCTTGGGCAGGTAGCGGGCCTTTTGATCGGGCGTGCCGTTGCGGTTGATCTGGTTGACGCAAAGGTTGGAATGGGCGCCGTAGGACAGGGCGACGGAGGCCGAGGCGCGGGAGATTTCCTCCATCGCCACGCAATGGGCCAGGTATCCCATGGCCGCCCCGCCGTGGTCTTCATCGGCGGTAATGCCGAGCAGGCCCAGCTTGCCCATCTCCGGCCACAGGTCGCGGGGGAATTCGTTGGTTTCATCGATCTCGGCGGCGCGCGGCGCGATCTTGTCCTGCGCAAAGCGGAAAACCGTGTCGCGCAGGGCTTCGACCTCGTCGCCCAGGGCAAAGGTCATGCCGGTGGTGAACATTCCGATGTCTCCCAAGAACCTGGGCGCGATTATCCCGGTCCGCTGCCCGACGCACAAGGCGAATGGGTTGACGTTGCGTCAAGAAAGAAAAAACCACAGAGACGGTGAGGCGGTGAGTGGGAAGGGAGAAAGATTGGACCCCCGTTTTCGCGGAGGTGACATGGGAAGCCGGTTTTTGGCGTCATTCTCGCGTAAGCGGGAATCCAGATAATCTCATTGTCTCACTGCCTCAGTGGTTCCCTTCTTGCCCTTCCGGCGGTTTGCTGCCCACAATCGGGCAGAATCAAAAAACTATCGGAGGAGACATTCCACATGACCATCGAACATCTGAACTCGGGCGAGATTCTCAGCCAGGGCACGGCGACCGATACGACCGTCTATCTGTGCGGCCTGACGGGCGGCGATACGTCCAAGGACGTCGCCGGGCAGACCCGCGACGTGCTGGCCAAGATCGATAAATGCCTGGCCCATTACGGCACGGACAAGTCGAAGTTACTGTCCGCCGTGATCTATCTGGACGACCTGCGCCGCAAGCCGGCCATGAACGAGGTCTGGAAGGAATGGCTGGGCGATCTCAAGCGGCCGGCCCGGGCCTGCATCGGGGTCCAGCTTGAAATGGGCACCGAGGTTGAGATCATGGTGACGGCGGCCAGGTAATCAATAATTTGCCTCCACGGGGCTAAAGGAAATGTCGGTTGAGGAATTGGCTCGGCAAAGAAAGGCGTGCATGGGATAATACATGCATGGGTAGAGCCAACTTCCACATCCGGCTGCTAGAACTCGGTCGTGATGCGCTCGGGGGGACTGGGTGGATTGGATACAAGTCGCTATCCGACAAAGTCAAAGCCGAGTTTCCGAATGTGTCGCCCCAAGCGATACATAGAGGAATAAAAGCTGCCTATGTATTGGAGCGAGATGTTGCCAATGGCCTCGAACACCATACTCGACGCAATACGAATATGATGCTCTCACAAGAGGGGTATTTTCGTCTTATCGAATATGAGGAACTTCAAGAAGCCCGAGCAAGCTCCTCCAAAGCACTGAAAATGGCAGTATGTGCTTTGGGTGTGAGTTCGATTCTTGCGGTTTTTTCAATTCTTATCCAAGTTTTTGGAACGACAGAGGTGCGAATTTTAGAGCGTAGACCATCGTACCTACCATCGGAGATTCGCCACGAATTAACTAACCGGGGGCTGAAAGCGTTCCGAGATTAATAAACTGACCAAAGCTTGAAGTCAGTGAAGGCGCCTGCCCGTGCGCGGCGCGCTTTGCGCGGCGATGGCGGCGGCGACCTGACGCCAAGTTTCCGCGCCGTCGCTGTCGCCTTCGGATTCCAGTTCGTGGGCGCGGCGGTTGGCTTCCGTCAGGGCGGACTCCCCATAACGCAGGATGAACCGGCGCACGGTTTCGTCGAAGTTCGCGGTACGGGCCCTGTCGGGCATATTTCCAGTTCCCCCAGAATAGGTTCCCCGGCTGGCGGGTGGACTCGACCACCCTATCCGGTTGTGCCGGTCGGGGTGTTGATTCAGATCAATTCCAAAAAACAGAATATGAGCGACACTTCCCTCATTGAGGCGCCGATTTCGGTGTCGAACCTTGGGGAAGTATCATGGATAAGTCGTGTTCCAACTGCGCACACCGTCAGGCCGCCGAATGGTCGGTTCTGGAAGGGGCGAACGTCGCCCATATGGATGATGCCCGCCGGTCACGCGGCTTTCTGGCCGGTGAAGCCATCTACCACGAAGGCGACGAAGCGACGGGCGTTTATTGCGTATCCTCGGGCTTGGTCGGCATCCGCAAGGTCGATGCGGACGGTGAATCGGTACTGCTGCGTCTGGTCCGCCCGGGTCAGACCTTCGGTTATCGGTCGCTTTTGACCGGCACACCCCACGGCGTCAGCGCCGAAGTCTTGAAAGAAGGCCGCATCTGCCACGTGCCGGCGGCCACGGTGCACCGCATGGCAGCCGACAGCCCGGCCCTGGTCATGGCCTTTTTCCGCCATCTTGCCCGCGATATGGCCGAGGCCGAGAACAAGGTCATGGAAACGGTCACGGCGTCCTGCCGGGTGCGCTTCCTGCGCCTTCTGGTGGCGTTCGGCGGCGAGACCGATTCCGATGAAGGAACGCGGGTCCGTCTGGAACTTCCGGTGTCGCGTCAGGACATCGCGTCCCTGATCGGCGTGCGCTCGGAAACCATGTCGCGGGTGATCCGCGCGATCGAGAACGAAGGCCTGGCCCACTTCAAGGGCCGCCATGTGGACATTCCCGATGCCCGCCGTCTGGCCGACGAAAGTTTCGGTTCGCTGGCGGCCTGACGCCGCTTAATCCCCGGCAATCAATGCCATGACCTCGCGGGTCACGGCCTGGGTGCCCATGTCGCCGCCGAATTCCATGGGCCGCAGGCGGTTTTGCTCAAACCCCCGTTGCACGGCGTCCTCGATCACCGTGGCCGCGTCGGTCAGCCCGCCGTGCCCGCCCATGCGGTCGGAAAGGTAATCCAGCATCAGCGCACCCGACAAGATCGCCGCCAGGGGATTGGCCTTGTCCTGGCCCATGATGTCGGGGGCCGAGCCGTGGGCCGGCTGGAACAGAGCGTGGTCGTCGCCGACCTCGGCGCAGGACGCCATGCCCATGCCGCCGACCAGGCCACCGGCAAGGTCCGACAGGATGTCGCCGAACATGTTTTCCATCACCAGAACGTCGAAATCCCAGGGCCGGCGGATCAGGTCCAGGGCCTGGGCGTCGACGTAGTTGTAGGACGCGGGAATATCCGGGAAGGCGGCCTTGCGTTCATCGAAGATCTTGCGGAAGAAGGCCATGGATCGGAACACGTTGGCCTTGTCGACGCAGGTCACCATGCCTTTCCCGCCCTTGGCCTTGCGCTTTTCGGCCAGGCGGAAGGCGAAATCGAACAGTTTTTCCGAGGTCGGGCGCGTGATGCGCAGGATGTCCTGGACCTCGCTGTCGCTGGCCACGGTCTCGCGCTTGTTGGCGGCGGCGGAATAGAACAGGCCTTCGGTCGATTCCCGAAGGATGATCAGGTCGATGGCGTCGGCGCGGGGGTCGGCCAGGCGCCGGGGCGCGTTGGGATAGGCTTTGACCGGGCGCACGCCTGCGTACAACTGAAACCGTTCGCGCAGGCGCAGGTGGGGCGAGATTTCCGTGCCGTCCGCATGGCGCACCGCCGGCAACCCAATCGCGCCCAGCAGGATCGCATCGGCCTCGGCCGCGGCGTCTTCGTGTCCGGGGGCGATGTCCTGGCCCGTTTCCTTGAAATACCCGGCCCCGGCCACAAGGTCGTTGCAGGCAAGGCGGAAACCGCCCGTGCGCGCCTTGGCCGCGTCGATGACGGCCAACGCCGCGTCCGTCACGTCGACGCCGATACCGTCGCCGCGGATCACGGCGATGGTGCAGGTGGTTTCATTCATAATGGTGTTTCCCTCCGTCTTTCCTTGGCCGTATCGCAAAGCCATGCGCAGCGCAACCGCCTATCGCCCTGTCAGGGACATGATCGACCGACCGCACCGGTGCGGTTCGCGACCTGTCGCCACTGAAATCGGGGGCGTGGTGGTGTTTCCGAAGGCAGGGGCGCGGGTATCCGCAAGGGCTTCGCGCTGACGGATCCCAGGAATTGTCTATGACTTTAGGGGGAATTGATCGGATCGCGAAACTGTAACAATGTGCGCCTCTAGGGTGCCTACAGGAATACACATCGTGGACCCACCGCCGGAATGGGCGGGTTTCCGGGATGCCGTTGGTGATGTCCTGGAAATCACGGTCGATAACCGTGAATCGACAAAACAACAAAAATATCGGTTTCCACCTCCAAAGGAAGGGGTGGACAGCCCACGGTTTCCGCCCAACCGGACCAAGGTTTGTCCCATTGAATAAACCAGGCCTTATTGCTTCTACGAGGTTGATCCGCTTGACCCGGCATGTCGCCGTCGTCTTGTGGCTGGCCTGTGTTTGGCTGCCGAACCCGGCAGCGGGTGATCACGGGCCGGAAGACAGGACTTTTCGGATCTTGGCGATCCACGCCTACAGTCAACAGTACCCTTGGACCGCCCGGCAGCATGAAGGGTTCGTTGCCGGGATCAGTGAAGGCCTGGATGCGGCCGTCGAGATCAAGACCGAGTACCTCGATACCAAACGCCGGCCCCTGGATGCGGGCTACGGCGCCGCCTTCGCAAATCATCTTAAAATCAAGTACAGCGGTTATGACCCGGACGCCATTTATGTGACGGACGACAATGGATTGATCTTCGCGCTGGACCACTTGCGCCGATTGTATCCGGAGGCCCCTGTATTCTTTTCTGGCGTGAACAATTACGCCCAGCTCGACCATTTACAGCCGGACATGGTGACCGGGGTCTTCGAACATAAGGAAATCCAGCCGAATATTGAACTGCTTCGGCAACTTCAGGGCGGTCTCGGGCCGGTCGTGGTCGTCGGCGACGGATCGGCCACCTATCGGGCGATCGAAGTTGAAATAAAGAGAGATATCGCCGCAGGTGACCGCGCCGGCTTGACGTTTCTCGTGAGTGATCGTCTGCGGGACATTACGAAGCGCTTGCGGGAAAACCCCGATCAACCGCTGATCCTGACCACCTTGGGCGCGGTCAGGGACCAATCCGGCGATGTCGTGCCGCTGCCGCAGATTGTCGAAGCGATAGTCGGGATCGGCCGTAGAATCGTCATCAGCATGGAAGATGCCTACCTGTTCGATGGTGTTCTCGGCGGTTATGTGACCAGCGGTGTTGCCCAAGGGCGCATGGCGGCGGCGCAGATGGCCGCCTATCTGGCGGGGACGCCGATGCGCGACCTGGCGCCGGTCACGGACAGCCCCAATGAATATCTGCTCAATGACCGCGTGTTGGAATACCTGGACCTGGACCTGCCGGAGGCGGTCGCCGCACGGGCGCGCCTGATCCACCCCCGCCAGGGCTGGATCGAGGCGCATCGTAATATAATCGTGATCGCCATTGTCGGGCTTACGGTGGCGCTTGTGGCCAGTCTGTTGGCCTATTTGCTGATCATGTCTGCGAAGAACCGCCAGTTGGTGGACCGGGACCAGAGGCTGCGCCATAGCGAACAGTTCCGGGCCCGGCAAAGCCGGCTTCTTGAGGACGTGGAACGGTTGAGCAGAACCGGCGGCTGGCAGTTGGATCTGAGAACCCGGCAATTGACCTGGAGCCAGGGAACATATCGCATTCTTGACGCGGCGCCGGATTACAGCCCGGCATTTGCGGAAGCGATCGAGTTTTTTGTTCCGGAACACCGCCCCTTGCTGGCGGCTGCGGTTGCCGCCGGACGCCGGAACGGCACGCCGTGGGATTTGGAATTGTCGATCCTGACCCGCAAGGGGACGGTCAAGAACGTTCGTATCGCCGGTGAGGCGGTTTTGGAAGACGGTGTTCCAATCCTGCTACGGGGGTCGTTTCAGGACATCACGGAACGGAAATTGTTCGAGCAGGCGTTGAGAACAGCCCGGGAAGATGCCGAAAAAGCCAACCTTGCCAAGTCCCAGTTCCTGGCGGCCATGAGCCATGAATTGCGCACGCC
>DNMS01000428.1:542-1259 GCA_003488105.1 Rhodospirillaceae bacterium | reverse complement strand
CCCTTGAACGCGATCATCGGCTTCTCCCAACTCATCGCCTTTCAGGATTTCGGCGAGTCCTCCGCGCGCAAATTCAAGGAATATGCCAAGGATATCCGATTCAGCGGCGAACATCTGCTGTCCCTGATCAACAGCATCCTCGACATTTCGGCCATTGAATCGGGGGGGCGCGGCCTGGATCGGGAAACGTTCAATGCCCTGGAGGCCCTTAACGAATGCATCCACATCTTCTCGGCGGACGCGGCGCGAAAGGACATATCTGTGTCGGTCGACGCGGATGCGGGTTTCGTGGACATCAATGCCGACCGCCAGGCGATCCGGCAGGTCATCCTGAACCTTCTGTCGAACGCCATGAAATTCACCCCGCCCGGCGGTAAAATTGACGCCTCTGCGTACGAAGTAGCGGACGCAGTCATTATAAAGATAGTGGATACCGGCTGCGGCATCGCCCAAGGCCACCTTCCCGGCGTCACCGAACCCTTCGCGCGGGGCGACCTTGATCCCTATAAGGCGGTGGAGGGATGGGGGCTCGGCCTGGCGATCTGTAAGACGCTGATCGAAAAGCACGGCGGGCGGATCGAAATCGAAAGCACCGTGGGCCAGGGGACAACCGTTTCGGTGATCCTCCCCAAGCTGGTATGGGAACAGAAGCAGCGCGCATAAATGCCGATCTCGTGTCCCTCGCCGAGGATATGGCGGTGGAACGGGATGCTCTGA
>DNMS01000428.1:0-274 GCA_003488105.1 Rhodospirillaceae bacterium | reverse complement strand
CCCGGCGCGATCCGCCCGCCTGACCTGTGGCGTCCGACGCGGGACGCGGTATTAAACACTTTGAATAGTAAAGGAGAAAGCCATGTCCCGGGACACGGTGCTGTTCGACATCAATGAAACGGTTCTCGACCTGTCGTCCCTGAAGCCGGGGTTCGAGGCGGTTTTTCAGGATGCCGGCGTCATTGCCACCTGGTTCGCCATGCTGCTGCAGACGTCGACCGTCTGTGTCCTGACCGGTGTGGAAACGGGGTTTGCCCGTCTGGCGGCGATCACC
>DNMS01000098.1:4516-4658 GCA_003488105.1 Rhodospirillaceae bacterium | reverse complement strand
ATGGACACGGGCTGCACCCGGGGCTGCTCCGCCCCCGGGGCCGCGTCGGCGACGGCGAACAGGGCGCTTTTGAACGACAGGACATGGATGCCGTTCGACGACGTACCCTCGGGAAACAGTATCAGGCTGTCGCCGGCGGCAA
>DNMS01000098.1:4007-4148 GCA_003488105.1 Rhodospirillaceae bacterium | reverse complement strand
TGAACAGGGTGCGGTAAATTTTAGCGCACAGCCCGAACAGGGGCCAATCCCGGACATCGTCCTTGGCCACGAAGGCGGCGTCGGTCAGCAGGGCCAGCACCGGGATGTCCAGATAGGACACATGGTTGCTGACATAGAGCG
>DNMS01000098.1:3474-3783 GCA_003488105.1 Rhodospirillaceae bacterium | reverse complement strand
CATGGTTGCTGACATAGAGCGTTCCCGTCTGGCCGAGGGGGGCGCCGTTGACCTTGACGCGCAGGCTGGCCAGCCGCGCCACGCCCCGGAACCAGACAAGGGCGATGCGCCTGACGGCGGCGGCGCCCAACGGATAGGCCGCCACCGCGACCGGCAGCAGCGCGCCCGTCAGGGCAAGGAACAATGAAATACGGCCGGCGGACCTAAGGCCCGAGGCGGCGACGGGACCGGCGTCGCCTAGCGCGTCCCACAGGGCTTGTAGTGGCGCTGGTATTTCTCGGTGATGTGGTCCGTAGGTACGATGATGCA
>DNMS01000098.1:2918-3362 GCA_003488105.1 Rhodospirillaceae bacterium | reverse complement strand
TTCCGTAGGTACGATGATGCATACGTCCGTCGTGTTGAACTGGTTGTCGATAACCGCGCCGTCGCCGATGAAGCCGCCGACACGCATGTATCCCTTGATCAGCGGCGGCAGCATGGCGCGGGCCGCCTTTTGATCCAGCCGGGTCAGGGGCACCCGGTCGATCTTCACGTAAAGGTCATCAAGCGCCCGCGCACGGATGTCGCTGGGCGCCATGTGGAAATGATGCAGATAGCTGAGCGCCGGCATGAGCGCTTCCGCGTCCGTGCCGGGCAGCGAGCCGCAGCCGAACATCAATTTGATGTCGTAGGCCGTGAGGTATGCCGCGATGCCGCCCCACAGAAGCTGCATGACCGCCCCCGTGCGGTAGTCTTCATGGACGCAGGAGCGGCCCAGTTCGACCAGTTCGCCCGGATGACGCAGCAAGGCCGACAGGTCCTATTCATG
>DNMS01000098.1:2268-2786 GCA_003488105.1 Rhodospirillaceae bacterium | reverse complement strand
TCGCCTTTGTGGCGCAGCAGGGCCGTCAGGTCGTATTCATGGGCCGAATAGAACCCGCCGTTCGCCTTGGCCACGGCGCCCCGGATCAGCCGGTAGGTGCCGCAGACGAAGGGGCGGCCGGGCTGCGAGCGGTCCGTATCGAGCACCAGCAGGTGATCGCAGACGGCGTCGAAAGGATCGGCGTCGCGTTCATGGCGCGCGGCCTCCACGGTCGGGATGGCGCCCATCTCGCGGTAAAATACGTTGTAGCGCAGGCGCTGCGCGGCCTCGATTTCCTCGGGCGTTTCCGCCAGGCGAATTTCCAGATTGCGGGCACGCACGTCGACCGGGCGTGGCGGGGTGGGGGCAGGCGTCTTTCTCCGGGGGTACGCAAACTTGGGCAGCACCCCTTTGGGAACGGCCAGTTTGGCGAGCATGTTCATGATATCGCGGTCCCTATTGCCGATACGGCATGTCTTGGTTGGTCAGGTGCGTATTCATCGCCCAGGGCCAATTTCACATCTGATGACAGACGGTTC
>DNMS01000098.1:1433-1991 GCA_003488105.1 Rhodospirillaceae bacterium | reverse complement strand
CTGCAACGGGGATGAATTGGGGATCAGCCGATGAGCGAGAAATGGGACATTCGATTCCTGCGCCTGGCCAAGGAGGTCGCGACCTGGTCCAAGGACCGCTCGACCCAGGTCGGCGCGGTGATCGTTGGGGATGACAAGACGCCGGGGCCTTACGGCTTCAACGGCTTTCCCCGCACCATTGACGACGCCGTCGAGGACCGCCACACCCGGCCCCTGAAATACAAATGGACCGAACACGCGGAGCGCAACGCCATCTACAACGCCGCGCGCATCGGCATGTCACTGAAGGGCTGCACCATCTACGTCACCCATCTGCCTTGCGCCGACTGCACACGGGCCATCGTTCAGGTCGGCATCAAGCGCGTGGTGGTCGATGCCAACAGCCTGGAAAATGCGGACTTCGCATCCCGCTGGTCGGAAGACGACAAGATCACCAAGGCCATGCTGGACGAGGCCGGGGTCGATCTGGGCCTGGTCGCGGCGGACAAGCCGGTTTCCGGCGATGACGACTGACGCCGAAAACCTGCACCGCGACGCCATCGTCATCGACGGGGTCTG
>DNMS01000098.1:0-1237 GCA_003488105.1 Rhodospirillaceae bacterium | reverse complement strand
CATCGTCATCGACGGGGTCTGCCCGCTGCTGATGGAGCCGGGCAACGTCACCTACTACATGGACGGCGGCCTGACCGCCGCGGTCCCGACCATCGCGATCCGCGAGACGGCGGAACAGACGCTGCGCATTTTCGGGCGCTGGCATCGCTTCATCGAAGGCCATGACCGCCTGCGCCTGGCCCGCAAGGCATCCGATATCGAGGCCGCCAAACAGGCCGGCGACATGGCCATCGTGTTCCACTTCCAGGGCACGGACGCGGTCGAGGATGATCTCGACCTGCTCGACGCCTACAAAGCCCTCGGCCTGGGCATGGTGCAACTGACCTACAACGTCAAATGCCGGGTCGGCGACGGCGCGCTGGAGCGCACGGACGCGGGCCTCAGCCTGTTCGGCCAGGATCTGGTCCGGCGCTGTAACGCGTTGAACCTGATCGTCGACGGCAGCCATACAGGCGAAAGAACCACCCTGGACGCCATGGAAACCTGCGACGGGCCCTTCGTGTTCTCCCATGCCAATGCCAAGGCGCTGCACCCCTCGCCGCGCAACATCACGGACGATCAGATGAAGGCTTGTGCTGCGACCGGCGGGGTGGTCGGCATCAACGGCTTCCCCAGTTTTCTCGGCGACGATTCAAGGCCTAGCCTGGACCGCTTCATCGAATTCATCGACTACGCGGTCGACCTCATGGGCATCGACCATGTCGGCCTGGGCATCGATTATTACATGGGGATGGACCCGATCATCCCCGCCGACAAGGCGCGGGCGCGTTACGACGACGCCATCAAGACGGGGCGGTGGGACGCCGCCGTCTATCCGCCGCCGCCGCATTATTTCCCCAAAGGGATCGAGACACCCGTGACCCTGTCCAACCTGACCGCAGGGCTATTGGCGCGCGGCTATGGCGACGCCGACGTGCGCAAGATCATGGGGGAAA
The DNA here is from genome assembly GCA_003488105.1 of Rhodospirillaceae bacterium. The sequence continues at coordinate 302 of DNMS01000098.1, read as the reverse complement.
ATTGGCTGCGCGTGTTCCGCCAAGTATGGGGCGGCTGACCGGGCAGATCGCCCGGCGGACGATCAGCGGGTCGGGACAGGCGTGTCCGTGGAATAGTCGTAGAACCCACGGCCCGACTTGCGGCCGAGCCAGCCGGCCTCCACATACTTCACCAGCAGCGGGCAGGGCCGATATTTGGTATCGGACAGGCCGTCGTGCAGCACGTGCATGATCGACAGGCAGGTATCGAGGCCGATGAAGTCTGCCAGCGTCAGCGGGCCCATCGGGTGGTTGGCGCCGAGCCGCATGGCCGGATCGATGCT
>DNMS01000255.1:7335-10591 GCA_003488105.1 Rhodospirillaceae bacterium | reverse complement strand
CCCGGATTGCGCACCTGATGCAGGACCAGGCCGAACCCGGCGCTGGAATCCGTGAACGCCGGGCAGAACACGGGCACGTCGTGCTCGTAGGCCAGCTGGACCAGGGAATCCTTCTTGCGCGCGGCACCTTCGGCCAGGTAGCGGCCCATTTCGCGGATGAATTCCCGCGACGAATAGGCGCGCGGCTCCAGCCCGTCGGCGATTTCGCCGATGGCATGGTCACAGGCCTGCAGTTCTTCCTCGTCGATATAGGTGTCGTAGATGCGGTCGATGTACTGCGAACGCAGATAGTTGTCGTCGATGTCCGGCGAGCCCTGATAGTGGCGGAAGCCGAGCGCTTCGAAGAAATCCATGTCGACGATGCTGGCGCCGGTCGAGACGATGGCGTCGACCATGTTGTAGCGGATCAGGTCGGCATAGACCTTCATGCAGCCGCCGGCCGAGGTCGAGCCCGCCAGGGTCAGGAACACCGTGCAGTCCTTGTCGGCCAGCATGTCGTTGTAGATGCCGGTCGCCCGCGCCAGGTCGCGCGAGGTGAAGGACATCTTCGACATGCTGTCGATGATCGGCCGGGCGTCGATCTTGGTGATGTCGACATGTTCGACGGTCTTGCTCAGCAGGGCCGCTTTTTCGTCGGCCATCTTCTGTTCCGAGGTTTTCATTTCATCTGCTCCAGCAGCACGGCCGAGCCGGAAAGGCCGGCGGCCGTGTCATTTTGCGCGGCGATACGGTCGCCATAGGCCGTCAACATGGGTTCATCCTGGACCACGACGGTTTCATCGGAATGAAAGCCGTTGAACTTGGTCCGCATGGCGCAGCCGTAGGCGCCGGTCTGGCCGATTTCGATATAGTCGCCTTCCCGCATGTCGGCGGGCAGGTAGAACGGCCCCTTCATGTGGTCCAGGCTGTCGCAGGTCGGGCCGTAGAAGGCATAACCGATCAGCGGCTTCTGGAACCGGCCTTCGGTGCGGATCGGGCGCACCGGGTAGATGAAGTTCAACGACCCGGCGTCAAACAGGCTGCCGTAGGTGCCGTCGTTGATATACAGGTTGTCGCCCCGGCGCATTTCGACGCGGACCAGGGTGGACCCACCTTCGGCAACCAGCGCGCGGCCGGGTTCGGCCCAGATTTCGCAGGATTCCGAAATCGGCAGCTTGTCGATGGCGGCCGTGATTTCACGCATGTAATCGGTCAGCGGCGGCGGCGTCATGTAGGGATAGACCGACGGAAAGCCGCCCCCGACATCGACGATGTCGAGGATGATCCCGGATTTCAGGATCAGGTCACGAACCATGTGCAACGCCGTGCCCCAGGCCGACGGCTGCATGCATTGCGAGCCGACGTGGAAGGCGACACCCAGGCGGCTGGCGACCTGACGGGCCGCGATCAGCAGATCGGGGGCCGCATCGGGCTGCACGCCGTACTTGGACGACAGTTCCAGTTCCGAATGGTGGTTGGGAACGGCCAGGCGAACGAGAAGGCTGAGGTCCTGGGCATGGCCCGTCGCCTCGACGATCTTGTTCAGCTCCTCCTCGGAATCGAGCACGAAGTGACGCACCCTGAATTCCTCGTAGGCGCGGCGGATCACGTCCCGGTTCTTCACCGGGTTCATGAAGGCCATTCTGGCGTCGGGGTATCGCCCGGCGATCAGCTCGATCTCCGCCAACGAGGCGACATCGAAATTCCGGACCCCCGCGTCATAGACTTCGTCCAGGACTTCCGGCCTGGGGTTGGTCTTGACGGCGTAGAGAATCTCGCCGGGGAACTCGTTAAGGAAAAAGTGAACCGCGCGTCGGACCGCATGCGGCCGGAGACACGTTACCGGATTGATAGGCGCTAGTGAACGAGCCAGCGCACGTGCAGAGGGGAACTTTTCCATCGCATGGGAAACTCCCAAAACAGCCTCACCAATCGGCCTCACGAGGAGCCCGAACCCGGCGATTTAAAGTCGAACGCCCCCGCTGTAAAGAACTAATTCTCAAAACGGATCACATCTTTTTGCATTGCACCGATGCGCGGACGGCCCGCAGTGGCCCCTTGCAAGAACCCGCCGTTTCGAACCCCGGGTAATAAATTGAACCAAAACAATATTATCTGGATTTTTCAGGCTGGTTTTCGCGCCATTTCGGACAGGCCCGAGGCGCACTTTTTGCGCCTTTATCCGGGGCAAAAAATTTTTATGACAGAACCCGTTTGAGGGGCTTGGGACGTTAGTCCGCACCTCTTGCGTGGCCCCCGAACAGCGCCGCTGATAGACTCGGGGCGCCATGAAAACCGATGCGACGATCCGCTGGATGACCGCCGACCGCGCCGACGCCGACGCCCCCGGGCTGCTGGCCCTGATGCGCGACCTGGCGGCGTTCGAGGGCTGGCCCGGTCTGCTGTCCGTCACCGCGACGGAGATTGCCCGCCGTGTCAGCACCGCCCCACCGGCCCTTCAGGCCGTATTGGCGGAAGCCCCGGGCGGAGAGCTGATCGGCTTCGCCACCGTGTTCGCAATTCCCTATGCTTATGCCGCGAAGCCGTCCCTGGAGCTGGAAATGCTCTTCGTGACGGAGCCCTGGCGGGCACAGGGCGTCGGCCGCGCCCTCATGGATACGGTTCTGGACCACGCCCGCGCGGATGGGTTTGAGCGGGTGGAATGGAACGTGCTGGCGGACAACGCCCGCGCCCAGGCGTTCTATGCAAGCCTCGGCGGGGCGGAAAAGGCCGGCTGGCGGCGATGGGGGCTGACGGTCTAGCCGATCAGGGCCAACCATTCCTCTTCCGTCAGCACCGTGACCCCCAGCTCCGCCGCCTTCTTCAGCTTGGAGCCAGCGCCCGGCCCGGCGACAAGATAATCGGTCTTGGCGGAAATGCTGCCCGATACCTTGGCGCCCAGGCTTTCGGCCTTCGCCTTGGCTTCGGACCGGCCCATGGTCTCCAGCGTGCCGGTAAACACCACGGTCTTGCCGGCCACGGGCGAACCTGAAGTATCGGCCGCCACCATGTCCTGAATGTCCAACGCGGCCTCAAGCGCGGCCAGAACATCCTGATTGTGATCCTCGGCGAAGAAGCCCAGCAGGTCGTCGGCCACGGCGGGGCCGATCTGGTCGATGTCGATCAGTTCCGCATAAGCCTCCCCATCCCGGTCCTGGGCGGCGGCCATGGCGGCCTTCAGCCCGTGATAAGAGCCGTAGGTGCGGGCCAGAAGCCGGGCCGTCGCCTGCCCGACCTGGCGAATGCCGAGCGCATAGATGAAGCGGTCGAGGCCGAT
>DNMS01000255.1:3843-7187 GCA_003488105.1 Rhodospirillaceae bacterium | reverse complement strand
CCGTCGAGCTTCGCCGTCAGGCCCGCGACATCGAAGATGTCGGCGGGGGATTTGAGCCAGCCCTCGCCCCAGAAGGCCTCGATGTTCCGGGCGCCCAGACCTTCGATGTCGAAGGCGTCGCGGGACACGAAATGCTTCAGGCGCTCGACCGCCTGGGCCGGGCAGATCAGCCCGCCCGTGCAACGCTTGGCGGCGGCGCCGTCCTCGCGGATCGCCAGGCTGCCGCATTCGGGGCAGGTATCGGGCATCACGAAGGAGGCCGCCCCCGCCGGGCGCTTGTCGGCCACGACCTCGACCACCTGGGGAATCACGTCGCCGGCCCGCTGGATGACCACCGTGTCGCCCTCGCGGATGTCCTTTTCCGCGATGTAGTCCTCGTTATGCAGGGTCGCGCGGCCGACCACCACGCCGCCGACCGTGACCGGAGTCAGGTTGGCGACCGGCGTCAGCGTGCCCGTGCGCCCGACCTGGATGGTGATCTTTTCCAGCACCGTGGTCGCCTTTTCGGCGGTGAACTTATGGGCCGTCGCCCAGCGCGGCGCGCGGGATACCTGGCCCAGGCGTTCCTGCCAATCGAGGCGGTTGACCTTGTAGACCATGCCGTCGATGTCGTAGTCGAGCCCGGCGCGGTCGGCCTCCGTCCGCGCGTATTCGGCCATGATTTCGTCGAGGGAACGACAGACCCTGGCCCGGGCATTGGCCTGGAAACCCCAGTCGAGCAGCCGGTCGTTGAATTCCGCCTGGGTCGCCCAGGTGACGTCCGAAACCTCCCCCCAGGAATAGAAGAACACACGCAGCGGCCGGGCCCGCGTGACGGCCGGGTCCTTCTGGCGCAGCGATCCCGCCGCGGCATTGCGCGGATTGGCGAAGACCTTGGCCCCGGCGGCTTCCTGGCGCTGGTTCAGGGCCAGGAAATCGGACTTGGCCATGTAGACCTCGCCCCGCACCTCCAGCACCTCGGGCACGCCCCCGCCCAACAGGTCCTTGGCCGTGATGCGGTCGGGCAGGTCCTGCAACGTGCGCAGGTTTTCCGTGATGTTCTCCCCTTCCCGGCCGTTGCCCCGGGTCGCCGCCATGACGAAGCGGCCCTTTTCATAGCGCGCGGTGACCGACAGGCCGTCGATCTTGGGCTCGGCCATGACCTCGACCGCCTCATCGGCGGGCAGGTTGAGGAAGCGCCGTACCCGGTCAAGGAAGTCGGCCACGTCGTCGCGGGAGAAAGCGTTGGCCAGGGACAGCATGGGCACGGAATGGACGACCTTGGCGAAGCCCTCCGCCGGGGCGGCGCCGACGCGTTTCGACGGGCTGTCGGCGCGGATCAGCTTGGGGAATTTCGCCTCGATGGCCTCGTTGCGCTGTCTCAGCGCATCGTAGGCGGCATCGCTGATCGCCGGGTCGTCGTTCCGGTAATAGGCCTCGTCATGAGTGGCGATCTCCGCCGCCAGACGTTCCAGTTCGATCGCCGCGTCCTCGGGCCGCAGGCGGTCGACGGGAATGTCGCGCAGGCCGTCCGATACCGACATTACGACGCCCGGCGGTCCAGCAGGGAAATCGCCGCCGCGCGGGCTTCCTCGGTCACTTCCGTGCCGGCCAGCATGCGGGCGATTTCTTCGCGCCGGGCATCGGCGTCCAGCACCGCGACCGTGGTCGCCGCACTGTCGTCCTGGGACGCCTTCTTGACCTTCAGGTGGCTTGCTCCCTGGGCCGCCACCTGGGGCGAATGGGTGACGACCAGGACCTGTACGGCCCGGCCCAGCTTGGCCAGCCGCTCACCCACGGCCGCCGCCGTGGCGCCGCCGATACCGGCGTCCACTTCGTCGAAAATCAGGGTCGGCACCGGGTCGGCGTCGGCCAGCACCACTTTTAGCGCCAGCATGAAACGCGCCAGCTCGCCCCCCGATGCGATCTTGTTCAAGGGGCCCGGTTCGGCCCCCGGGTTGGTGGCAATCAGGAACTGCGCCTTTTCGGTCCCGGCCGGGCCCCAGGCATCCTCGTCCAAGGCCGTCAGCCGGGTTTCGAACCTGGCCCCCTTCAGGTGCAGGGGCTCCAGTTCCCGGAGGATCGCCGCGTCTAGCTTCGCCGCCGCCGTCTTACGCCCCTGGCTCAGGTCCCCGGCGGCGCGGATGTAGCCTTTGCGGGCCTCGGCCTCGGCCTGTTCCAGGCGTTGCAGGTCGCCGGACCCGGTGTCCAGGGCGGCAAGCTGTGCCTCCATCCCCGCCAGCAGATCCGCCAGGCCGTCGACCGGGACATTGTGCTTGCGGCTCTGGGCGCGCAGTGCGAACAGGCGTTCTTCCGTCTGCTCCAACTTGCGCGGGTCCAGATCCACGGATTGAAAAGCGCGGTCCAGCAGGGTCTCGGCCTCCGCCGTCTCGTCGAGCGCCCGGCCGAGGGCGGCGATGGGCCCTTCCAGCGCGCCCGCCGCCTTTTCAGCGACCCCTTCCAGATCGCGAAGCGCCGACTGCAGGGCGCTTTCGACCCCCTTGCCGCTGCTCAGGCTCGCCTTGGCCCGGTTCATGGCCTCGACGACCTTTTCCCCGTGCATCATCATGGAGCGTTCCTTGGCCAGTTCGCTCTCTTCGCCGGCCTGCGGCGCCAGGGCCGACAGTTCACCCACGGCATGGCGCAGAAATTCCTCGTCCCGGCGGGCGGCTTCCAGGGCCTCGGCCGCCTGGGCGCGGGCTTGGGCGGCATCTTGCCAGACGGTCCAGGCCTTGCGGCAGGTTTCCCGGGCCTTGGCCAAGGCGCCGAAGGCATCCAGCAATGTCCGGTGCTGAACCGGGTTCAACAGACGCTGGTTGTCGAACTGTCCGTGGATTTCGACCAGATCCTCGCCGACCCGCTTCAACAGACCGACGCTGACCGGCGCATCATTGATGAAAGCGCGCGAGCGGCCATCCGTCCCCAACGTGCGGCGCAGGATGATCAGGCCACCGCCGTCGCCGCTGTCGTCCAAGGGGGGAATGCCATGTTCTTCAAGCTCGGCCAGGACCGGGGCGCCCGCGGCGATCTGAAAGGCCGCCGTGACGGTTGCAGGGCCAGCCCCGGCGCGCACAAGGCGGGCCTCGGCCCGTCCGCCCAGCGCCAGACCCAAGGCATCCAGAAGGATCGATTTTCCGGCCCCCGTTTCGCCGGTCAGCACACAGAGCCCGGCCGGAAAATCCAGCACCAAACGGTCAATGAGCACGACATCCCTGACGGTCAGGTGCGTCAGCATGGGCCGGTTACCAGAACTTCATGCGGTCGTACCAGGCCTTCTCTTCCGCCGCCTGGGGCCGGACCTGCTCGCCCGTGAGCATTTCATAGGAATCCATGTACCACTCACTGCCCGGGAAGTTATGGCCCAG
>DNMS01000255.1:518-3593 GCA_003488105.1 Rhodospirillaceae bacterium | reverse complement strand
ACGTGGGTCGTCGTCTGATACTTGTCGACGACGGCGCGGAAGCGGTTGATGGCGGCCAGATACTGATGCTGGTTGTGGTAGTAGCGCCCGATCTCCATCTCCTTGCCGGCCAGATGGTCGTAGGTCAGTTCCATCTTGAACTTGGCGTCGCGGGCGAATTTCGAATCGGGAAAGCGGGTGACGACTTCCTTCAGGCTTTGCAGCGCCAGGGTCGTCATCTGCTGATCGCGGGTGACGTCGGAAATTTGTTCGTAATAGGCCAGCCCCTTCAGATAGTAGGCATAGCCCACATCCTCATGGGTCGGGTGCAGCTGAATGAAGCGGTCGAGCGCGGCGACGGCTTCCTGATAGTTGTTCGACTTGTAGTAACCATAGGCCGCCATGATCTGCGCCTTGGTGGCCCAGACCGAATAGGGGTGCTGGCGCTCGACCTCTTCGAAGGTCAGGGCCGCGTCGGCGAACTTGCGGCTGCCCATCTGATCGACGCCACGGTTGTACAACTCGTCCACGGGCTTTTCCACGTAGGCGGGCTTGTCGTCCTCGAAGATCGAGCAGGCGGAAACCGCCAGCGACACCGCCAGGACGGGAATGAGGATTCTGATCCGGTCGGATATGCGCATCGGCGGCTGATCTGCTGTGTCAGGTCTCAAGGTCGGCCCCCCCTATCCGGTCGGATCGGGGCGTGCCGGGAGCGGCGAATATATCACGCGGGGAAACCAATTGAAAAAGGCCAATATCCCCTTTTCCACGGGATTTGGCCCGGTTTCGCGGGATTGCAAGGCGAGGACAGGAGAAAATGAAAGCGGCGCCCCAAGGCGCCGCCACAATCCGCGTCATTTCCGGTCCGTCAAGCGACGGCGGTTTCCGCCTTGATGCCACCGTCCATGGCGGTCTTCGATTCGTCGCCGCGCAGAACGTCGTAGCACCAAGCGTCCGGATCGGCGAACAGCTTGCACAGCAGCGCGTTGTTGATTGCGTGACCCGCCCGTTCAGCCCGGTAGGCGCCGATGATCTGGCCGCCGGCCAGATACAGGTCGCCGACCGCGTCCAGAGCCTTATGGCGCACGAATTCGTCATCGTGGCGCAGGCCACCATCGTTCAAAACCTTGTCGCCGTCGATCACGATGGCGTTGTCGAGGGAACCGCCACGGGCCAGACCGGCCTTCTGCATGGCCTCGACCTCGTGCATGAAGCCGAAGGTCCGCGCATTGGCCAATTCCTTACAGAACGCGCCGTTGACGACGCCGAGCCGCAGATGCTGGCGGCGGATGGCCTGGCTTTTAAATTCAATCTCGAAATCGACCGAGAACACCGGCGACGGGGTCAGCTCGGCGCGGCCGTGGTCGGTTTCCACGGAAACCGGCTTGAGAACGCGGATCACGCGGCGGTCGGCGTCAAGCGCCACCACACCCGCGGCGCGGATGATGTCGACGAAATCCTGGGAGCTACCGTCCATGACGGGCACTTCCGGGCCATCCAGCTCAATCCGCACGTTGTCAATGCCGCAGCCGGCCAGGGCCGCCATCAGATGTTCGACCGTGCCGACGGAAACACCCTGGTCGTTGGACAGGGCAGAGCACATGCGGGTGTCGGAAACACAGTCCCAGCGCGCGGCGACGGCGCCGTTTTCGGACAGGTCGGTGCGGTGGAAATGAATGCCGTAATCGGCGGGGGCGGGATGCAGGGTCAGGGTCACCGGCGTGCCGGAATGCAGACCGATCCCGGTCAGGGACACCGCTTCCTTCAAGGTCCGCTGCCGAACGGCGTCCTTTGGCGATGCTTTGGTCTGCTGGTCTTTCTGGCCGACGGTGATCAAACCCATCAGGTTCCCCGTTTCTTTCGTTTTTTTCGAGACTGTTGCCCGGAATGTCCGGCGCAGGCCCCCAAAGTCGTAATTTTCAACCGCATCCCCGGTCGCGCGATTCTCGCTTCGACACGGTGCGGCAGAATTGAAGAAATCCCAGGCTCTTGAATAAACAGAACCTGGGATCCCCTCAAATCACTAATTGTTTCCGAATGTTACGGTGTTCCACCGTCCCTTCAGTTGGCCTGACGGCGGAGGAAGGCCGGGATGTCCAAAAGGTCATCTTCCGTTTCCGCCGAGGGCAGCCGATCTGCCGGATCGACCCCGCCCAAGGGCGCCTTGACGGGGGCCGGTTGGACCGGCGCCGCCTGCACCGGAGCCGGAGCCTGAACGGGGGCCGGGGCCGGGTTTTCCGCCATTTGCGGGGTCGCCGTGCGCGACCGGATCAGGGCGTCGATGGTGCCCCGCTCGGACGTCGCGGCCGGTTGTGCCGCCGGGGCAGGCTCGGAAACGGCGGTTTCCTCGGGTTTCTTGGCCCGTCCGGTGCCGGTGACCCGCTCGAACAGCGACAGACCGCCGCCTTCCTTCTTGGGCCGGCGAAGCAACCCGCCCATCCTGGAGGTCTCGTCATCAGCGTTGGAGCCGTTGACCATGGCCGCCACTTCGAAGGGATCGGCACCAGTCGCCGGGCCGTCCATGGCATCGTCGTCTTCAACCTCGACGGCGCGCTGCGGAATGAAGGATTCCACGTTGCCCGCCCCCGGCATGGCTGCCGGAACGCGGGGCTGCAGTTCCGCCGGGGCCGCTTCGGCGGCTTCCGGCGCGCTGTCCAGGGCCGCGATGGGATCGGCGTCGTCCTCGGCAACCGTATCCATGGCCTCGGAATCGAACGAATCGGCGGTCGATTCGGCGACATCGTCGGTGATTTCCGGCGCCGGCTCGGGGGCCGGAACGGGCTCGTCCCGCATGGTGACGATCGACGGCGTGGCGGCCTTCGGCTCTTCTTCCGGCCGGGGCACGCGGACCGGCGCGATGCGCTGGGCCTGGTTCAGGATATGCAGGTGCGACGGCTGTTCACCTTCGGCGGCTTCCAGACCGGTGGCCACGACGGACACCCGCATGGTGCCTTCCATGGACTGATCGAAGGCGGAGCCGATGATGATATAGGCGTCCTCGTCCACTTCGGCGCGGACCCGGTTGGCGGCTTCATCGACCTCGAACAGCGTAATGTCCTCGCCGCCCGTGATGTTGATCAGCACACCGCGCGCGCC
>DNMS01000255.1:0-215 GCA_003488105.1 Rhodospirillaceae bacterium | reverse complement strand
ACGTCGTCCGCCATCTTGAAGGCGTCGGCGAAGGTCGTCTTCTCGTTGGCGACGCGGAACAGGTTCTGGTTGGGGATGATGATCAGGGTATCGACATAACCCGCCAGTTCATCCAGGCCCTGTTCGGCCAGGCGCATGCGGTGGCTGCCTTCGAACTGGAAAGGCTTGGTCACCACGCCGACCGTCAGAATGCCGTGCTCGCGCGCGGCCTTGGC
>DNMS01000228.1:4031-4530 GCA_003488105.1 Rhodospirillaceae bacterium | reverse complement strand
TCTGATTCGACACGTTGCCGGTTTCCGTGGTGGCGGTGGTCAGCACGGCCGTCCCATCATTGTCGTCCGTGGCGCCGCCGTTTGATGCGGAGACGTTAACGGTGAACGTCTGATTCGACACGTTGCCGGTGATCACGATGGTGTCGGCGGTCGGGCCGGCCGTTGCCGAGACCAGACCTTCGTCGGCGACGGTTTCCTGTTTTTCGGACAGGGCCAGGGCGGCGAACGCGGCTTCGGGGCTATCCGGTTCCGGATTGATGAAATCGGCCAGGTCCGCGGCGGCGGAGGCGAGAACCGATTTGGCCTTGGCCAGATCGATCAGCTGTTCCGCCCGGTCCGTCTGTGCCGTGGCCGAGGCCAGGGCGGCGGCGCGTGCGGCCACGGCTTCCGCGTTCTGGCTGGCATAACTCAGATTGGCGGCGTTGGTGACCGCAGTCTTGACGGTGGCGATATAGCTGTCGAGCGACGAGATCAGGGCGTCGCGGACTTCGGCCTCGGC
>DNMS01000228.1:0-3734 GCA_003488105.1 Rhodospirillaceae bacterium | reverse complement strand
CCGGCGATGTTGACGGCGGCGTCGAGCAGCGCTTCGAGCGCCGAGTTGGCGGCGGCGTTGGCGGCGACCTTGTCGGCGGTGCCGACGATGGCGTTGGCCTGCGCCGCATCGGCATAGGCGTTGACCGCGCTGGCCAGCAGCGACAACTGATTGGTGACGGTTGCGATGTCGTCGACGGCGATTTCCAGCGCCGCGTCCGCCTGGGCCTCGGCGGATGCCTGGGCGACCGCCAGATACCCTTCGGCCTGGGCCTCGGCGGATTGGGCCGTCGCCAGGGCGTTGATGGCGGCGAGCGATTCAGTCAATTCGGCTTGGGCTACGGTTTCCAGGTTGGCGACCGTGGTGCGGGCCGCGTTGGCCACCGCCGTTGAGGCATCGGCGACCTGATCGGCGCCGTTGATATATCCCGGATTGCCCGCCGTAACGTCGTCGAGGGCATCCAGGTCGATCGTCGCCGTGGAACTGTCAGGGGCGGTGACGGTCGTCGAGGGGCCGACGGCCAGGGTGCCCGCGTTGTTGGTGACGGTGACCTGGACCGTGGAGATGTCGTAGCCGCCGGCACTGTTCTGTGCCGCGATCAGGAAGGTGTCCGTCGCGCTGGCACCATTGGCAAGGTCGGCATAGGCGTCGGCATCGGGCGTGTAGACGACGTTGCCGTCGGCGTCGAAGGTGACCTCGCCCTTGTCGCCATCGCCGATGCCCCGCGCGCGGGCCTGGGCCGTTTGCGCCGCGTTCTGGAACAACGCAAAGACTTCTTCCTGAAACTCGACGGCGGCTTCGGCGTTGGATTTGTTCTGTGTTGCCAGGGCCAGCGCCGCCGCAAGCGTCGGGGTGCCCGACCCCGCCGCCGTCGCGTCGTCCAGCGCCGTGGTGGCGGTCGCCAGGGCGGCCTCGGCCGCGTCCAGATTCTGTTGCACACCGTCGGCAGTCAGCCCCGTCAGGGTGCCGGAAACGGTGGTCAGCGTATCGCCGGACCCGGAGGTCACGGTGACGTCGTCGGATACCGTGATCGTGCCGTCGACATTGGTGATGGTGACGGTGATGGTTTGCAGGTCGAAACCGCCGCTTTCGTTTTCGATGGCGATCTTGAAGCTGTCGGTCGTGCTGTCGCCCGGATTCAGGGCGGCGATGGCCGCATTGCCCGTATCGACGGCGTAGGTCAGCCCGCCGTCGGCATCGGCGACCACGTCGCCCTTGTCGCCGTCGCTGGCCCCTTTCTGGATCGCTTCGGCGCTTTTCGCCGCGTCTTCGAAGGCCTCAAAGGTTGCTTTATCAACGGCCTCGTCGACCAGCTTGGTCAACAGATTGGCGCGGGCGGCGAGTACGTCGCTGGCGGCGGTGACCGCTTCGGCTTTTTCCGCGGTGGCGGTTGCCTGCGCGGCGGTCGTGGCGGTCTGCTTGGTGGTCAGGTCGGCTTGCGCCGTGCCGTCCTTGAAGGCCTGGGCGGCTTCGCGGGCCTGGGACGCGCCTTCGATTGCGGCTGTTGCGGTGTCGGCGGCGGATTCGGCCGTGTTGGCGTCCTGGACCGCCTGCTGGAACTGCGCGATCACGGCCGGGTCAACGGTGCGGGTCGCGACGAAGGCGTCCAGGGCGGTGATCGCCTGTGCCTTCAGGCCATTGACGGTTTGCGCCGCGGTAATGGCCCCGGCCTTGGCCGTCAACATGACCGCCGGATCATTGGTGTTCAGGGTGTTCTGGGCGGCGGTCGCCGCCTGGTCGGCGGCGTCGGCGGCCTGCACCGCCAGGTTCAGCACCGACAGCAGCTCGGGCGGCAGGTCGGGTCTGGATGAAACGATGTCGCGGATCGCCGTGACCTTGGTGGTCACGATGTCGACGACGTTCTGCAGGTTGTTGATGTCCGTGGTCGTCGCGCCGGCGGCGGCCAACTGACCGTTGATGTTGGTGCTGAATGACGTGGCGGCGGCGGCGCGCGCGGCGGTGACACCGCCGCCAGCTGCGGCGATGGCGTCGGTCTTGGCGGTTGTCGCGGCGGCGATGGCGGCGTTCACCACGGCGGACATTTCGGTGGCGGCAGTGACCAGGTTTTCGCCGGTCGCGCCGTCCAGGCCGACGGCCTCGCGCAGCGCGGCCAGGGTCTCGGCATCGATTTCGCCGCCCGACGCGGCGACGGACAGCATCGCCTGCGCCGACTGGATCATGGTGACCAGGGCTTCGGACAGGGCGCGCGCGGCGTTAAGGGCTTCCAGCGGCGCGACCACGACCTCGATCAGGCTGTCGGTGTCCGTCGTCGACAGGCCGGCATTGGGGCCGAGGACGGAGAGCGAGCCGCTAAGCGAACTGACCGCCGTCGAGGCGGCCGTTTCCGCATTGGCGGCGGCGGTCGCGGCGTTGTTGAGCAGCGAAAGTGCCTGATTGATGGACGAAAAATTTGCCGTATTGAACGACAAACCTGCCTGCTGCTGCAGGATTTGAAGAACTTCCGGCGGCAGATCCTGAAACGTCTTGGGCGGCGGCGCCAGTCCGGTATCAATGATGTCTTTGAACGCGTTGAGCCGAATGGCATCGATTTGCTGCTGGGCGAGCCCTTCGGAGATCGCCTGATCAAGCTGTGTCAGCTTGTTGGCCAGGGCGTCGAGTGCGTCCTGGTCCGCGGGCGGTGTGTCGGCGCCCTGCTGACCGGGCACCATATTGTCTTCACCGCCCGATGGTGACGGTGGCAAATAGCGAAGAACGCCGCCGTATTGCTGTTGAATCTGCTGCGCCGTAATGATGATCGGCGGCGGCGGGGCCAAATTGATGGAGGCGATGGAGACCGTGGCGCCGACCTGGTTGAGGACGACCGTCCCGGCGTTGTTGGAGATCACCACTTCGCCGACGAACTGGCCTTCGGGCAGGATCGTGAAGTTGCTCTGCTCGCCCTCGGGCGCGGCCTTGCCGGCCAGGGCCGTGCCGCGGATCCCGATGGTCGCCGTCGGCGTGTTGATGAGCATGTTGTCCGGGCCGGTCTTGGCGATCTGGCCCGAAATGAAGGAGAACGCGCCCTGCACGATCGACGCGCCGAAGGTGCCGGCCTGGGCCTGCGGGTCGTAGACCATTTCGTCCAGGACCATGCGGCCGTTGTCGGCGAGGGAGAAGGTCGATTCGTCGGCGAATTCCATGCCGACGGCGCCCAGCGGCCCGGTTTCGATGACGTCGCCCTGATAGACCGGGTCGCCGACCTTGAGGATGGCCTTGGTGCCGTCCGCGTGGGTCGCCTCGACCTTGCCCGAGACGGTGACGATCTTGCCGATCGGCTCAGCCGCACCCGCGGGACCTGCCTGGGCTTCGACGCCGGGGGCGGCGGGACCGGCCAGTTTGACCGCAAGGGGGCCGTTGATGACGGCCCCGTCGGGGGTCACCAGATCCGGGGGATCGGCGAACTTGAAAAAACTTTTGATGAGAACCTTGGAGCCGTCCTGACCGACCAGCAATAGGTCCGGCCCCTGGCGCACGAACTGAGCCTGGAGAATCCAGCCGCCATCAGGCACGTGGACCTGTTCGGCGCCTGCCGCATCAAGGACGAACGAATTGGCGCTGCTCCAATCCTGCGGTTCTGCGCCTTTATCGTCCGTGCCGGGAATAAATTGGTTTGTGGCCACCCCTTAAGTGCTCGCTCTTCTGTGCGCACGACGACGCCCACCGGCCGCTGCCGAAGCAACCTCCCGAATTCCCTTGGATTGAGCACTGACTGCAAGCCCGCCGGTACGCGATCTTGGTGTCTCGTTCGCCGGGCC
>DNMS01000226.1:4097-4430 GCA_003488105.1 Rhodospirillaceae bacterium | reverse complement strand
CTTTACCCCCGGCGGGGCGACGGGCACCCAGGCGTCCATGGCCATGACGGGGCTTTTGGTGGCGGTTTTGGCTTCCGCCGTCTGGGTCGCCAGGAAGGCATGGGCTTCGCAGGCCTGTACCGTCTGGGCGGAAAGGATCATGGCCGCGCCGGTCAGGCATCCGAGGCATGTTTTATACAAGTTCGATGTCATTCAATTGCTCCTTTGCACACGGGCATAGGCGATCTGCTTGCGGGCCAGGTATTCGGCGACCTTACCGGGGTCGAGCGGCGGCGACAGCTTGGCATGAACCTGCCCATCCGGGCCGGTGACGATGACGCTGGCGCTGTGCTG
>DNMS01000226.1:3513-3942 GCA_003488105.1 Rhodospirillaceae bacterium | reverse complement strand
CGATGACGCTGGCGCTGTGCTGAACCTCGTAATCACCGTCTTTCTTGGCCTTGCCGATGCGATAGAACCCGTCGATGCCTTTGACGAGCTTTGCCAGTTCTTCGTGGGAGCCGGTAACGCCGATGAATTTGGGATCGAAATGGGCCACGTAGTCGGCCATCACCGGCGCGTCGCGCCCGGGATCGACGCCGACGAACACGACCTGGGGCAGCTTGTCCGGGTGCACGCGGAGCGTCATCTGGCTGATGACCTCGACGATATTGGACAGCACGAAAGGACAGACATCCGGGCAGGACGTGAAGCCGATGGTGGTCAGCGACCAATGACCTTTGTAGCGCTCGGCCGTGAACGGCTGGCCCTTGTGATCGGACAGGGCGAAAGCCGGCAGCGTTTCGGGCTTGTCCGGTTCGACCACACGGATTTCCGCCC
>DNMS01000226.1:2951-3311 GCA_003488105.1 Rhodospirillaceae bacterium | reverse complement strand
CCCCGCCGAGGCGCCGAGGCCGAAGGCGAGGACGAACGCAGCGAGTGAAAGGACGCGGCGGCGGACCATGGGTAAGGGCTCCTTGCTCCGGATCAGTGGTTCTGCTGGTCGAAGGCGCGCAGGCTTTCGCTGCGGATGCGTTCCATGCAGCGGCGTTTCAGCGCGACGAAGGTTTCATCGGTATAGATTTCCGGCGTGCGCGGGCGCGCGATGTCGACCTTGAAATCGTCGATGATGCGCCCGGGGGCCGCGCTCATGACGACCACCCGGTCTGCCAGGAACACGGCCTCGTCCACGTCGTGGGTCACGAACATGACCGTGGTGCCGAAGTCTTCCCAGATGCGCAGCAGGTTTTCCTGC
>DNMS01000226.1:0-2789 GCA_003488105.1 Rhodospirillaceae bacterium | reverse complement strand
GCAGCAGGTTTTCCTGCATCATCAGCCGGGTCTGTGCGTCGAGCGCGCCGAACGGTTCGTCCATCAGCAGGACCGAGGGATAATTGGCAAGTGCGCGGGCGATACCCACGCGCTGCTGCATGCCGCCCGACAGTTCCGACGGGTAGTGCTTGGCGAAGCGCGACAGCCCGACCATGTTGAGGAAGGTATAGGCGATGGACTGGGCCTCGGATCGAGTGTGCCCGGCCAGCAGCGGGCCGAAGGCGACGTTGTCGCGCACGGTCTTCCACGGCATCAGGGAATATTGCTGAAACACCATGCCGCGGTCGGGTCCGGGCTGGGTCACGGCCTTGCCGTCGACCTTGACCGCGCCGGCCGTCGGCTGAACGAAGCCCGCGACGGAATTCAGCAAGGTCGACTTGCCGCAGCCCGAAGGGCCCAGGATGCACAGGAACTCACCCGGCTGAACGTCGAGCGTGGTGCTTTCCACGGCCGTATGGGCATCGGCGCCGGCACCGAATACCACGGCGACGTCGTCGATGGTGACGTGGCCCTTGCCCTCGCTTGAGCGGCGGGCGTCGGCTTCCGTATCCCTGTCGCGGGTCAGGCTGATGATGTTGGCGATCATTGGGGGGCTCCCATGGCTGATTTTGGGTAGGGGGTTTCATTTGTGTGCGTGGCGGCCTTGGCATCGCCGGAAAGAACGTAAAGAGAGGTCAGCAACAGCAAGAAACCGGCGTATTCGATCCACCAGCCGAACTGTTCCAACCATAACGAGGACGACACGCCCAACCCCAGGATCGCCAGCCCGACGACCCAGCTGGGCGTGGCGCAGCAGACGACCCAGGCCAGGGTGACGTTGGTCATGGCGACCAGGGCCGCGCCCAGACCACCGGCGGCGCTGGCGCCGGTCCACCGGCCGGCCGAACAGGCGACGCGTCGCGCGGCCATCAGCGTGATGAGGGTGGCGACCAAGCCGCCCAGCAGACAGACGACCAGAACCTTGGCCGGGTTGATGTTCAGGCTCCATTCGGAAATGCCGTTGCCGAAGTCGTAATTCATGCGCCCGACCTCGAACAGCCATTCCTGGGCGATGATCGCGCCGATGTCGGAAAGCGATGGGGTGGCGCGGATGATCTCGGCGACGTTGCCCAGCCAGTCATAGGTGACGGCATAATTGGGCCAGGCCTGAAACCGGGCGACCAGGGCAATGAACATGACAAGGTAGTAGACGATGGGAAAGCCCATCGTCACGGCCAGCCACAGACGCGGACGCGCGGCGACCGCTCCCTTGATACGTCGTGCCCGGCCGGCGGCCGTCATCGCGACCGCCGCTGCCAGCCGAGCAACGGCCGGGTCGCCAGCCGCACGGCATAGGTCGAGAGCGTTCCCAGGCCGCCGATCATCAGCATGCCGACAACGATGTCCGGATAGTTGATCAGTGAGTAGGCATTCCAGGTGAAGTAGCCGATGCCGTACTGGCCCGAGATGATTTCCCCGGCCAACAGCGAGAACCAGGAAACCCCCATGCCGATGGCAAGGCCGGCGGTGATCGAGGGCAGGGCCGCGGGAATGACCACATGCCAGAAGATTTCCCGGCGGTTGGCGCCGAGGGACTTGGCGGCGCGGATCAGAACGTCGGGCGTCAGCTCGGCGCCATGGGCGGTGTTCAGGATGATGGGGAACAGGGCGCCCAGGAAGGTGATGTAGATGATCGAGCTTTCCTCGGTCGGCCACATCAGGATGGCCAGCGGGATCCAGGCTACCGCCGGGATCGGGCGCAGAATTTCGATATAGGGGGAGATCACGTCGCGGGCCAGGCGCGAGCGGCCGATCATGAGGCCCAGCAGAATGCCGAGCCCGACGGCGCTCATGTAGCCGATGACGATGCGCTGCATCGACACCGCGATGTGGATGTAGAATTCAGTGGAATGGACATGCGCGACGAAGGCGGTCCAGACTTTGAGCGGCGAGGGAACGTTCTCGAAGTTGATGAAATAATTGAATTTTATTTCCGTCGCGACATGCCAGACCAGAACGCCCAGGGCCAGCGCCGCCAGCCGGATCGACCAGGATCTGGCAAAGGGCACCAAGGCTTTGGGTTTCAGCACGGCGGCGACCAGGACGCCGACGGCTTCCTTGGGCGTGACGGGCTGACGGGTTTCGGCGTCGCGGGCGGAAACGGCGTCTGCGGCCGGGGCGTCAGCTTGCGGTTCTGGAATGGGAGCGTTCATCGCACCGGTATCTCCGTGGTTTTGGTCGTCGTCTTGCTGGATGCTCATCGCTGTCTTCGGACGTTTGTCGGGGGTCCGACCAGGGGCCGGGAAAAACGGCGGGACGAAGGCTTGGCCCCGTCCCGCCGGTCAGGCGTGTGATCAGCTGGATTTCATGCCGATCGCGTCTTCGAAGGTGATGACCTTGCCGTCGATGGTGCCGGCGTATTTTTCGGCCTCGCCGCGGCGCAGGAAGGTCGCGAACTCACCCTTCGGCGTGACGACCCAGAAGGCGGTCTTGCCGAACAGCTTCAGTCCCGTTTCCTTGTCGTAGACGTAGGTGGAGTTGATCTTCGCACCCGTGGCGCGGAACGAGGCGATGGCGCCCAGGAATTCGGGCAGGGTCGCGTATGCCTTGATCCCGTCGCGGGCGTGCCAGATCTCGTTGGGCAGACCGGCGTTCGCTTCGACCGGATTGACCACCGCGGCCTTGTCCTTGTCGTAATCCACGCCCATGTCCTTGTAGGCAGCGCGGATGTACTTCTCGGTGATCCAGTCACCGAAATCGAGCGGCGGGATCGCCTTTTCCTTGACCAG
>DNMS01000085.1:1065-2759 GCA_003488105.1 Rhodospirillaceae bacterium | reverse complement strand
GAAGATGTTGCACATCGGCGATGGCCTGATCGGTGACCTGGCGGCCCTTTCCGAAGGCGGCGCGCTCGCGGCGGCGTCCTTTCTGGGCGGTAGCGGTGGACATGCGGGCTTCCTCCTTGGTCTTATTCGGGTCCGGTTGATGCGAACCTCGTTTACGGCCGCGCCGAACGTTTCGCCGGCGGCGGTGAATTATGTCGCGAAACGGCGCGGGCCATTACCGAAATTTCTGGAAATCTGAGCAATAACCCCGGTTTTCATATTGGCATTTGGTATACCACAGACTTTCTATAACATGATCAGGACGCTTCGGGAAGCGGTGAAAAGGCGCTTTTTCGCATCCTTGGGATGCCGGGGTGCCGGTTCCGGGGCGACGCTTCCCACCCGTGGGCGGGTGGCTGGGCTTGGGCCTTGTGCCCCGGGGGCGGGTCGGCAATAGTCGGTCTCAACACCGCCTTGCGGAGGGGCTGAACGGACGACGACCGAGGACATTCAGGGACATGACTGCAGACATTCACCTTGCCCAGTTGCTGTGCTCGCGATTGTGCCATGATCTGGTCGGCCCGGCGGGTGCTGTCAACGCAGGCCTGGAACTGGCTGAAGAAGGCGATTTGGACGGCGACGCCTTGGACCTGGTGACCTCAAGCGCCGCCGAGGTCACGCGCCGCTTGGCGTTCTTCCGCATCGCCTTCGGTGCGGCTGGCGGTAAGGCCTCCGCGGTCGGCACGCTGAGCCTCAACGAAGCCCGGGAACTGGCGGGCGAAATGCTGGCGGGCGGCAAGGCCGAACTGGAATGGCCGGACAGCAGCCATGCCCCCGACAGTCTGCCCGCAGGCGTCGGCAAGGTGCTGCTTCTCATGATTTTGCTGGCGTCCGAATGCCTGCCCCGGGGCGGGCCGGTCACGGTTCACACGGCGGCCCTGCCCGAGGGTGTCGGCCTTGCGGTAAGCGCGCAGGGCGTCGGGGCGGTGCTCAAGGCAGATCTGGTAACGGCTCTTGACCCGGACGCGGCCGAGGACGCGGTGAGTGCGCGTACCGTGCATGCCTACTTCGCCCAGGTGTTGGCGCGTGCCGAAGGTGGGCGTATCGAGACTTCCGATGAAGACGACGGCGAAATCCGCTTCATGGCCCTGTTTCCGCAGGACAAGGGCGGGCGAGGATAGGCGCAGGCGGTGACCGAAACCGCGCCCGATATCACGGCTAGGCCATCAGTCATAGTGGAATCCGGGTGAATTCATTTGCCGCCCTGTGGTGGTTTTGCTTTAATTTCCCGAGCCTTAGAAATTTTCGTACTGGGAGGCGGAACGGCACGGTCGGAATCACGGTGGAATTCGTGTGTTCTTCCGATGCAAGACCAACGTAGACGGCGTGCAATAAGCCGAAATGTCTTTTTTGCACACTACTTTATGCGAAAACTTATGTTCGGGGCCGCCGGCTCCCAGGAGCGCACTGATGGACGACCTTCTCACTGAATTTCTCACCGAGACCTCGGAAAATCTTGCCGTGCTCGATGTCGAACTGGTCAAGTTCGAACAGGAACCGGACAACAAGGCAATTCTCGGGAACATTTTCCGTCTGGTCCACACCATCAAAGGGACCTGCGGGTTCCTGGGGTTGCCGCGATTGGAATCGGTGGCCCATGCCGGTGAGAACGTGCTCGGCAAGTTCCGCGACGGCGAGTTGGAGGTCACGCCATT
>DNMS01000085.1:0-911 GCA_003488105.1 Rhodospirillaceae bacterium | reverse complement strand
CTGCGTCCGCGACCTGCTGGGCAAGCTCGAGGAAACAGGTTCCGAGCCTGAAGGCGACGATCAGGAACTGATCGACGATCTGAACGCTTATGCGGAAGGTGGCGGCGCCAAGGCCGCGCCGGCGGCGCCTGCCGCCGCAGCCTCCGCCGCGGGCGGTGCCGCGGGGGTCAACGAATTCGGTGCCCCGGTGGCGGCCGAACTGCTGGCCGAGGTCGAAGCCGCGACGGCCCAAGGGGTGAGGGCCGCGTCTCAGGAGCAGCTTGAGGCCGAATTGGCCGCCGAGCGCGCCGCCGAGGCCGCCAAGGCCGCGACACCGGCGACCAACGAACATGGCGCCCCCGTGGCCCAGGAGCTTTTGGACGAGGTCGAGGCTGCCCAGGTGGCCGGCGCCCGCGCCGCGACGGAAGCGGAACTGCGCGCGGAGATGGAGCAGGAGCGCGAAGCCGAAAAGGCGTCCAAGGCCGGCGTGCCGGCCCCCGCCCCGTCCAAGGATGCGGAAAAGAAGGACACGGGCAAATCCGGGGGCGGTGTCGCCGCATCGTCGATCCGCGTCAACGTCGATGTTCTGGAAGACCTCATGACTCTGGTCTCCGAACTGGTGCTGACCCGCAACCAGTTGCTGCAGATGGTGCGCGGCCTGGACGACAGCGAATTCACGGTGCCTTTGCAGCGCCTGTCGCATATCACCACGGACTTGCAGGAAGGCGTCATGAAGACGCGGATGCAGCCGATCGGCAATGCTTGGGCCAAGTTGCCGCGTATCGTGCGCGACCTGGCCGTTGAATCGGGCAAGAAGATCGAACTGGTCATGCTTGGCGCGGAAACGGAATTGGACCGTCAGGTCCTGGAACTGATCAAGGATCCGTTGACCCATATGGTCCGCAACTCGGCCGACCACGGGCTTGAAGACG
>DNMS01000268.1 GCA_003488105.1 Rhodospirillaceae bacterium | reverse complement strand
CGGCGGCGGCCTTGCCGACTTCGGGCTTGGACCCCGCGCCTAAGCCCTTGGTCACGCCCGTACCCAGTTGGATGCGGCGATCCGCCTTGGAACCCTTGATGGCCTGGGCGTCCGTGTTGGCGACGATGAAGTCGCAACCTTCGAGATTGGCCGCGATCATGTTGTTGATGGCGTTACCACCGGCCCCGCCGACACCGATCACGCTGATCCGAGGTTTCAATTCGGGCGCGTCGTTTTCTTCCGGTACTGTAATTTTAATGGTCATTTCTCTGCCTCCGATGATTACTTGCCGCCTGAATAAATGCAACTACGACCGGACCCGTCGTGGGCACATTCAGGGGATTGGTTGAAAACACGTTGTTGGTTGCTCATTCAGAAATTCTCCCGCAGCCATTGGCCGAACCGCCCAAAGGCACCACTGCGTTCCTTGATCGGCTGAAAATCGCCCCCAGCCACTTCCAAGGGGTTTTCCACGGCATAGCGGATCAACCCGACCGAGGTTGCGAACCCCGGCCCCGAAACCGCTTCCGATAGCCCCTCGACCCCGCGCGGCCGGGCCAGGCGAACCTGACGGCCGAGCACGTCTCCGGCGAGTTCCGCCAATCCGGACAGCTGGCTCGCCCCACCGGTCAGCACCACGCGCTGGCCGATGGCCTTGTCGAACCCGCTGGCCGCCAGACGGTCGCGCACCAGTTCCATGATTTCCTCGGCCCGTGGCCGGACGATGCCGACCAGAACCGATCGCGGCACCTGCGTCTGGGCCGCTTCCTTGTCTTCGCCGATCAACGGCACCGTGATCATTTCCGCATCGTCGGACGGCGACGGGATGACGCAGCCGAACAGCGTCTTCATGCGCTCGGCGCTTTCCAGGGGCGTCGACAGGCCGCGCGCGATGTCGTTGGTCATATGCCCGCCGCCAAGCGGAATAACATCGGTATGCACCAGTTCGCCGTCGCAGAAGATGGCCAGCGACGTGACACCGCCGCCGATGTCGATACAGGTGGTGCCGAGTTGCCGTTCGTCATCGACAAGGCAGGCCAGGGCGGAGGCGAAGGGCGTCGCCACCATGGCCTCGATTTCCAGCTGGCAGCGGTCGATCACCGTACGCAGGTTCTTGACCGGCCCCCGTTGCGCCGTCACCAGATGCACATTGGCGCCCAGGCGCGAGCCGTACATGCCGCGCGGATCACGCACGCCGCGGTTGTCGTCGACCGAATAACCGACAGGAATGGAATGGATCATCTCGCGGTCGGCTGGGGTCCCGGCGGTGACCTGTTCCGCGGTCAGCACGCGGTACAGGTCCGCCTCCTCGATCTCACGACCGCCGATTTCCGCCTCGTGGGCGACCAGCTTCGACTTGGGCTTGCCGCAGGACAGGTTGACGAAAACCTTGTGGATGTTCTCGCCGACCATGGATTCGGCAACTTCGACCGTGGCCCGGATGGTCGCCTCGGCGGCGTCCAGGTCGATCACGCTGCCCGATTTCAGGCCGTGGGATTTCTGATGACCGATGCCGACGACCCGCGCTGTCACCTGATTGCTCGACACGCCTGTGGCCAGGCGCGCGATCACACAGGAAACCTTGGATGACCCAAGGTCCAGGGCGGCGATCAGTCCGCTGCGCGGTTTTGCATTTCCCAATGGTTTGTTCATGGCCGTCGTCTCATGTGGTCCTTGGTCATTCTCACGTTTCTTGGCCCTTGGGCTTTCGGGGCGGGCGCGGTTTGGCGGCCTTACGCACGATCAGGCGGTCCGGCAGGCGCAGGTCGAGAACCTCCACGTCGCGGTCCAGGACCTTGTGCTGGCGTTCGTACTCCGCCAGCCGCAGCCAGGCGCCCCCGGGATCGTCCTCGGGCAGTTGCACGTCGATGCCGTTGTCCAGGGTCAGGGTCCAGCGCCGCCCGGACACCCAGACGGCCGCACGAACCTGGTTCATCAGATCCGGTTCGGCCTGAAGCGTTTGCAAAAGCGCCTTGGCATGGCGGGGCGCTTCGGGGCCAACCACGATGGGCAGGTCGGAGAATCGTTCCAGCCCCTTGTTGAGGATCACCACGCCCTCGTCATCGATCAGGTGGAACACACCCTTGTTCTGCCAAAGGGCAAGCGGGGAGCGTTCCTCGATATGCAGCATCACCGTGCCCGGCAGCATGCGTTCGACCACCGCGCGCTTGACCCAGGGCAGTTTCTCGACCCGTTCGCGGGCTTCGTCCGGATCGAAACCGAAGATCGGCGCCCCCCGGGTCAGCTTGAGCGCGGCCAGCAGGTCGTCGCGCGTGGTCTGCGAGCGCCCGGTCACGAAGATGTCGTCGATGCGCAAACCGACCTCGGCCGTCTGATCGACCGTCCAGGTCTGAGCCTTGGTGTACAACTGCGGCACGACGTCGTTGGACCACATCCACCATCCGCCACCGCCCGCACCGGCCAACACGGCGACCAAGGCCCCCATGCCGACGGCGCGGCTCACCTGCCCGCGCAGGACCCGTTTTCTGGGCGCGCCCGGCTTGCGGGAACGGCGGGTGCCCGCCGCCTGGGTGTCGTTCGCTTCGGTCTTCTTTTCAGCCATCAATCGCACTCCGCCTGTTCAACCATCCAGACGACCAAATCCTGGAAGGACAGGCCCGCATGGGCGGCCTGTTCCGGCACCAGAGACGTAGGCGTCATGCCCGGTTGGGTATTGATTTCCAGCATGTAGAGGGTGTCGCCGTCGTAACGGAAATCGGTCCGCGCCACGCCGCGGCAGCCGATCGCCTTGAACGCCCGTTCGGACAATTCCATCGCTTGGTCATAGACGCCCTTGTCGACCTCGGCCGGGATCACATGGATCGACCCGCCGTTGGCGTATTTGGCGTCGTAATCGTAGAACCCCCGCCCGGTGGTGATTTCCGTGACCGCCAGGGCCTTGCCGCCCATCACCGAGACGGTTAGCTCGCGGCCCGGGATATAGCGTTCGATCATCACTTCCTCACCGTAGCTCCAGCCCGAACCTTCGAACGGCGGCTCGTTATCTCCCTCGCGGACGATATGCACACCGACGCTGGACCCTTCGTTCATGGGCTTGGCGACATAGGGCCGGGCCATGGGCTCCTTGGCCCGGGCCGCTTCGATGGTGGTGACGACGTGGTCGGCGACGGGGATGCCCGCGGCCTGGAACAGGCGCTTGGCCATGGGCTTGTCCATGGCGACGGCGGAGGCCAGAAGGCCCGAATGGGTATAGGGAATGCCCAGGATGTCGAGCAGGCCCTGGATGCAGCCGTCCTCGCCGAAACGGCCGTGCAGGGCGTTGAACACGGCGTCCGGGCGCGGATAAAGGCGCGTGATCAGCGCCCCCACGTCGCGCTGCACGTCGATGGTCGTGACTTGATATCCGGCGTCCTGCAAGGCCTTGGCGCAGGCCGCACCGGACACCAGGGAAACCTCGCGTTCGGCGGACCAGCCGCCCATTAACACGGCGATATGCGCGGTCATGGCGTGACCTCCCGCGCCTTAGGGAAGGACGGCATGCCGATGCGGCGGATTTCCCAATGCAGTTGGATGCCCGTTTTCTCGATCACCCGCCGGCGCACTTCCTCGCCCAGGCCTTCCAGGTCCGCCGCCGTGGCGTTGCCCGTGTTGATCAGGAAGTTGCAATGCTGGGGCGACACCTGGGCCCCGCCCCGCGTCAGGCCACGGCAGCCGGCTTCGTCGATCAACTCCCAGGCCTTGTGGCCGTCCGGATTGGCGAAAGTCGATCCGCCCGTGCGCGATTTCACGGGCTGGGTATCGCCCCGCGCCTTCTGAATCTCGGCCATACGCTGCGAGATGGCGTCCACCTCACCAGGTACGCCCCGGAACGTCGCCCGGGTAAAGATCACGTCTTCGGGCTGGCCGCAGTGGCGATAGGCAAAGGCCATGTCGGCCGGGGAGAGGGCCGCAACCTCTCCCCTGCCGGTCACTGCCCATGCGGCCGCGAAAATATCGGAAACTTCGGCACCGTAGGCCCCGGCGTTCATGCGCAGCGCACCACCCACCGTGCCCGGAATGCCGATCAGGAATTCAAGCCCCGCAAGACCCGCGTCGCGGGCGGCGCGGGCGACATTGACGTCCATGGCCCCCGCCCCGGCGGTAACTGTGTCGCCATCGACGGTGATTTCCGCAAACGTCTTGCCCAAACGGATCACCACCCCGCCGACACCGCCGTCACGGACCAGAAGGTTCGACGCCACGCCGATCACCGTGACCGGAACGTCGACGGGCAGGTTCGCCATGAAGATGGCAAGATCGTCGGCGTCCGCCGGCTCGAACAGAACCTCGGCCGGACCGCCGACGCGGAACCAGGAAAAGCCCGCCAGGGCGGCGTTGGCCGTCAGCCGGCCGCGCACGGGCGCA
>DNMS01000214.1:8774-11173 GCA_003488105.1 Rhodospirillaceae bacterium | reverse complement strand
AATGATCATCACCACCACCGATTCCGTCGAAGGCCGCCAGGTCGCCGCCTACCTGGGCGTCGTGTCCGGCGATGCGGTCATGGGCACCAACATCTTCAAGGATTTCTTCGCGGGCATTCGCGACATCGTCGGCGGCCGTTCCGGCGCCTATGAAAAGGAATTGCAGAAGGCCAAGGGATTCGCGCTTGAGGACATGCAGGCGCGGGCGGCGGAACTGGGCGCGGACGCGATCGTCGCGGTCGACCTGGACTACGAAGCGATCTCTTCGGACAAGTCCTGCATGCTGATGGTCAGTGCAAACGGCACGGCGGTAAAACTCGCTTAAGTAAATTTGCGTATATTCAGCCAAGTAAATTCAATGACTTGTGCGGCGAGGGACCCCGTCGTTACACTACCCGCGCCCGGACTGTCCGGGTACCTGGGGTTTACCGGCGTATTTCGTGCGGCACCCGGCCGCAAGGTGCGGCCGGGAAGGATCGGTTGATGAACGACAGCATTTCCGACACGGGCAGTTTCAGTCCACCGGTTTTAGACCGGGCGTCGCTTGATGAACTGTCAGCCGCCGCCCGCAATCACGTCGAGGAACTGGACAAGGAATTGCACCGCCTGTGGGGGCTGGGCCGCAACATCGTCCTGGCCTGGACGCCGGCGGGCAGGGGCATCCGCGTGTTGGTCATCCCCCATTACATCCTGGGCGAAATGGCGGCCCGCACGGCGGGCGAGGCGGCGGACAGCCTGCAATTCGTGGACGAAGTGATCGCCGGCAATACGCTGACCGACGAGGAAGGCTTCGACACCATCGCCAAGTACTTCGGCTACGAGCCCAAGCGGGTCGAACTCAGCTTCACCCCCGGCGAGGACCTAGCCGACGATCTGCTTGAGGCCGTCGTCCGCCGCTACAGCATTTCCTATATTCAGAACGGCGCCGTGGCGCTGTTCGACATCGTCGGCTTTTCGCTGTTTTCGCCGCTGGAACAGGTGACGCAGTTGAACAGCCTGGCCTATTCCGTCAACGCGTCGTTTTCCAAGATGCTGGCCCGCAATCTGGACATCCAATTCGCGCGCTCGACCACCGGCGACGGCTTCTACATCTGGAACCGCGATCGCAGCATCGAATCAAACGTCAACCTGTACCACCTGATGCATCTGGTTCTGGCCGACAATGCCATCGCGCGCTCCAAGGGCAAGGCCAACACCACGCCGCGTTTGCGCGCCGCGTTCCACGTCGGCCCCCATTACGAATTCTTCCAGTCCGAAGGGCTGCGCCCCACGGTCTACAGTTACATCGTCGGCGACGTGACCATCGAGTTGGCGCGCATGATCGATCATGCCCTGCCGGGACAGATCGTGGTCGGCGATTTCCGCGTCGACATGCGTGAGAACGACACGGGCGAGATCAAGCGCATCGGCACCTCGGAATTCATCGAACGCACGCGGCAGTCGCTGTCGAACCTGGAAGGCATGGTGCTGTCCGGCGAGAACGTGGAATCGATTCAGTGTTACCTGACCGGCGAACGCCTGGATTCAGGTCAGTTCGGGGTCAAGCGCTACATCCTGCGCGACAAGCACGGGCTTAGCCGCAAGGTCTACAACGCCAAGGTCAACATCTATCGCTCGGGCGGCGGGCCGATCTATCTCGGCTTCCAAACGGGCGACCTGGATGGGTTCGTCTACGAGACCGAGGAATACGTGTAATGGCCGACCCGGTCTTTCATTTCTTCGACCGCGCCGCCGCGCCGGTCGCTCCCTTCAGTCATGCCGTGGAATGCGACGGCTGGGTGCAGCTCACGGGCCAGATGCCGACGGATCCTAACGACGACACGGCGCCGCTGCCCGACGGCATCGAAGCCCAGACGCGGCGGGTCATGGGCAACCTGATCATCGTGCTCGGCGAACTGGGGCTGGACCTTTCCCACGTACTGTCCTGCCGCCTGTATCTGACGCAGTTCGAACGCGACTACGAAACCATGAACGCGGTCTACAAATCCTATTTCCCGTCCGACCGTCTGCCGGCGCGCACGACCGTGGGTGTCACGGGCCTGGCGCGGGGTGCGCTGGTCGAGATCGACATGGTGGCGAAGCGGCCGTAATACGGTTGACTCGCAGAGGTTAAAACGCCGCCACACAGCCGTCCGAACGTGGATCGGCCGCCCCCTCGAGCAATCCCGACGGATGGCGCACGATGGCGCCCGCGTGGCCCATGAATTCCTCGAATGGGCCGACGACCTCCAGGTCATGGCCGGCGGCCTTCAGCGCGTCGAGAACTGATGGGTCGAACCGGTTTTCGATGCGCAGGCTGGTCGCCTCCGCCCCCCAGGTGCGGCCGAGCAGCCAGCGGGGGGCCGTGACAGAAGCCTGCAGGTCCATGCCGTGCAGAACGTGGCGGGCGAACACCATGG
>DNMS01000214.1:342-8534 GCA_003488105.1 Rhodospirillaceae bacterium | reverse complement strand
GGGCGAGCCGGCCCATGGCCGGCTGGATGGTGTGGAAGGGCCGGCGGTGCGGTTTCAGGGTGTTCAATGCCGTGGGGTCGAGGGAGAACGAGGTGCCCCGGTTCTGCCAGGTGATGCCCGTTTCCTCCAGCACCGTGCCGGAGCCGAATTCCCAATAGAGGCTCTGGATCATCGACACGGCCCGGCCGTCGCCGTCGATGCAGCCGAACCACACCGTATCGCCGTTGGGGTCCGCATCGGGCCAGGGCGCGGCCTTCTTGCGGTCGATGTTGCCCGCCATGGCGTCCAGGCTGTCGGCCTTCAGGAAATCCTTCGGGTCGGCGGTCATATAGGCCGGGTCGGTGACGTATTTGTCACGCACGCGGAAGGCCTGCTTAGTCGCCTCGACCAGGCCGTGCACGAAATCGAAACCTTCGGCCTGTTCGACCTTCAGGCGTTCGTACAGCGCCAGGATGATGAGCGCCGCCAGGCCCTGGGTCGGCGGCGGCATGTTGTAGATGGTATGCGGTCCGACAGGGACGGAGAGCGGGGCCAGTTCCAGCGCCTTGTGGCGTTCCAGGTCGGCCAGGGCAATCGGGCTGCCCGCTTTTTCCAGGTCGGCGGCGATGACCTTGGCGAGCGGGCCCCGGTAGAAACTATCGAGCCCTTCCGCGCCCAGGCGTTTCAGGGTTTCGGCCAGGGCCGGAAGCTTCAGGGTGTCGCCGATGTTGGGCGCGGTTCCCCCGACGCCGCCGGGCAGGAAGGTCTGGGCGAAGCCGGGGACGCCGGTCATCTCGTCCTTCTTGGCCAGGGTGTTGTGGTGCAGCGACGGTGTCACCGGCGCGCCGTGCTCGGCGTAATGGCGGGCGTCTTCCAGCAAACGGTCGAGCGGCAACTTGCCGCCCCAGGTTGCCGAGATGCGCAGGGCCTCGGCCCAGCCGGACACGGCCCCGGCCACGGTCAGGGCGGCGAGGGGGCCGCGATGGGGAATGGCGTTCGCGTGGCCCGCCTTGGCATAGAATGCGGCATCCGCCGCACCGGCGGCGGCACCGCAGGCGTCGATGCCCACGGGCGGTTGTCCCGGTTGGGCGACCAGCCAGAAGTTGTCGCCGCCCAGACCGTTCATATGCGGATAGACCACGGCGATGGTGGCCGCCGTGGCGACCATGGCTTCGATGGCGTTGCCGCCGTCCTGCAATACGCGCAGCCCTGCCTGGGATGCCAGATGATGGGGGGCGGTGACCATGCCGCGTCGGGCGGTCGGCGTGAAGATCATGGGGGGCCTTTCATCAACCTGGCGGAAATCGGGACGCTTTAAGCATCTATTCCATAATGCGGAATTATTTCCATGTGATTTTCATTTCATGAAAAAGCTTTCCGACGCAGGATTTAAAGGCTGTGCGATACTTGTGCAAGCACGGTAGACACGTCATATACCGGTGCTTGAATGACCAAGGGCTAGGGGACCAGAGCCATGAAGATCGTAATTCCCAAGGAAACCCGCGCCGGAGAAACCCGCGTCGCCGCGTCGCCTCAGGTGATTCAGAAGCTGGTCGGCCTCGGCTATGACGTTGCCGTCGAGAAGGGTGCAGGCGAGGGCGCCAGCGTTTCCGACGACGTATACAAGGCCGCGGGCGCGTCGGTCGCCACGGGCGCCGCGGTGAAAACCGCCGATATCGTGCTGATGGTCAATCCGCCGGCCACGTCCGGCGCCGGCGCGCTGCCGGCCCAGATGAAGAAGGGCGCCGTGCTGATTTCCCAGTTGGCGGCCCTGACCTCTCTGGATGATGTGGCGGCCTATGCCAAGGCCGGGATCACCACCTTCGCCATGGAACTGGTGCCCCGCATTTCCCGTGCGCAAAGCATGGACGTGCTGTCGAGCCAGGCCAACCTGGCCGGCTATCGCGCGATTTTGGAGGCCGCCGCCGAATACGGGCGCGGTATCCCGATGATGATGACGGCGGCGGGCACGGTGCCGCCGGCCAAGGCTTTCATCATGGGCGTTGGCGTTGCGGGCCTACAGGCCATCGCCACGGCCAAGCGTCTGGGCGCCGTCGTCACCGCGACGGACGTGCGCCCCGCCACCAAGGAACAGGTCGAAAGCCTGGGCGGTAAGTTCTTGGTCGTCGATCCGGAAATGGAAAAGGACGCTCAGACCGAAGGCGGCTACGCCAAGGAAATGCCCAAGGAATACTACGACAAGCAGAAACAGGTCGTCGCCGAGCACATCAAGAAACAGGACATCGTCGTGACCACGGCGCTGATCCCCGGTCGCCCGGCGCCCAAGCTGATCACCAAGGAAATGGTCGCCAGCATGCAGGCCGGGGCGGTGATCGTCGATCTGGCGGTCGAAGCGGGCGGCAACTGTGAGATGTCGCAGCCGGGCAAGACCATCACCACGCCGAACGGCGTGAAGGTTATCGGGATTTTCAATCTGCCGGGCCGTCTGGCGCAGACCGCGTCGGACCTTTACGCCAAGAACCTGCTGAACTTCCTGACGCCGCTGACGGACAAGGAAAAGACCGGCACGCTGGCCATCGATTGGGATGACGAGATCGTCAAGGGCTGCTGTGTCACCCGCGACGGCGAGGTCGTGAACGCGCGGGTCAAGGATGCCATGGGGGCCAAGGCTCCGGCAAAGAAAGCCCCGGCAAAGAAGCCCGCGGCCAAGAAGGCCGATGACAAACCGGCCGAGACGTCCGACGACAAAACCCAAGACAAGGGGAACTGACGATGGATACCGCAACGATCGCCAAACAGGCTGAAGAACTTGCCGCCGGCGCCGCGCAGCTTCTTGAGCAGACGCAACGGCTGGCTGCGGACGCCGCCGCCGCCGTCGCGCAGCAAGCCCCCGCCATGGGCGGCCACGACAGTTTCCTTGGGCTATTCACCATCTTCGTGCTGGCCTGCTTCGTCGGCTACTACGTGGTCTGGTCGGTGACCCCGGCATTGCACTCGCCGCTGATGGGCGTGACCAACGCCATTTCCTCGGTGATCATCGTCGGCGGCATCCTGGCGGCCGGGCCTGAGGGCATGGATTTCTCGTCCTGGATGGGCTTCTTCGCGATCACGCTGGCGTCGGTGAACATCTTCGGCGGCTTCATCGTGACGCAGCGAATGCTCGCCATGTTCAAGAAAAAAGAGAAGAAATAGGGGAGGCCTGAATAATGACCGCAAGCTGGACGGGCTACGCCTATCTCATTTCCTCGGTGCTGTTCATTCTGGCACTCCGGGGCCTGTCATCGCCGGTGACCGCGCGCCGCGGCAACATGAT
Source organism: Rhodospirillaceae bacterium (assembly GCA_003488105.1). The sequence goes on along the minus strand of DNMS01000214.1, from coordinate 5,281 downwards.
GGCCATTATCGGCATGGCCATCGCCATCATCACCACGCTCATGGACCCGGGCGTCATGTCGTTCGGCATGATCGTCTTGGCGATCCTCATCGGCGGCACCATCGGCACCGTGACGGCGCTGAAGATCCAGATGACGGCCCTGCCGCAGCTGGTCGCCGCCTTCCATTCCTTGGTCGGCATGGCGGCGGTGTTCGTGGCGACCTCGGCCCTGTTCAATCCCAAGGCCTACGGCCTGGGCGCGATCGGTGAAATTCCGGGGGCCTCGCTGGTCGAAATGTCGCTGGGCACGGCGATCGGCGCCATCACCTTCTCCGGCTCGGTCATCGCCTTCGCTAAGCTGCAGGGCATCATGTCGGGCGCGCCGATCACCTTTCCGGGGCAGCACAAGCTGAACCTGCTGGTCGGCCTCGCCATTCTGGCCTTGATCGTCATCTTCGTCGGCTCGGAATCCCATTCCGTCTATTGGGGCATCGTGGCGCTCAGCTTCGCCATCGGTTTCCTGCTGATCATTCCCATCGGCGGGGCGGACATGCCTGTGGTCGTGTCCATGCTCAACTCGTACTCGGGCTGGGCGGCCGCCGGTATCGGCTTCACCCTGTCCAACCCGGCGCTGATCATCACGGGGGCCCTGGTCGGCTCGTCCGGCGCGATCCTGTCCTACATCATGTGCAAGGGCATGAACCGCTCGATCATCAACGTGCTTCTGGGCGGCTTTGGTGGCGACACCGGCGGGGCCGCCGCCGCGACATCCAACGACGGCAAATCCGTGAAATCGGGTGCCGCCGACGACGCGGCCTTCATCATGAAGAACGCGTCCAAGGTCATCATCGTGCCGGGCTACGGCATGGCCGTGGCCCAGGCCCAGCACGCCGTGCGCGAAATGGCCGACATGCTGAAGGCCGAAGGGGTCGAGGTCCGCTACGCCATTCACCCCGTCGCCGGGCGCATGCCGGGGCATATGAACGTGCTGCTGGCCGAAGCCAACGTGCCCTATGACGAGGTGTTCGAGCTGGAGGAGATCAACCACGAATTCTCCACCGCCGATGTCGCCTACGTGATCGGCGCCAACGACGTGACCAACCCGACCGCCAAGACGGATCCGCAAAGCCCGATCGCCGGGATGCCGATCCTCGATGTGGAAAAGGCGGGCACGGTGCTGTTCATCAAGCGCGGCATGTCGTCGGGCTACGCCGGGGTCGATAACCCCCTGTTCTTCGCCGACAACACCATGATGCTGTTCGGCGACGCCAAGAAGATGACGGAAGAGATCGTTCAAGCCTTGGGCTGATCCGCGTTCTCGCAATGTGCAAGATTATGAAGGGCCGGCGGCCATAGACCGCCGGCCCTTCGTTTTGCCTGATGCCGTCTTCCCTCCATCCCCCCATTGTGGGTTCGGCCAGGAAGTAGGTTCGGTCAAGAAAACGGGCGCGCAGGGGCTTAGCCCCGGCAGCGCCCGGTATTTCGGTGGATTTTGGAGAACGCGGCCCGGTTAGCGGGCCGAGGGGCTAGAAGCCCTCGCGCTCGATCCGCTTGCGCTCAAGCTTGCGTGCACGGCGCACGGCTTCGGCCTTTTCACGGGCCCGGCGCTCGGAGGGCTTTTCGTAGGAGCGGCGCAGCTTCATTTCGCGGAAGATGCCTTCGCGCTGCATCTTCTTTTTCAGGGCCTTGAGGGCCTGATCCACGTTGTTGTCTCGGACAATGACTTGCACGGTAAGGTCACGCTCCTAATCTTATAGTCAACAAAATCAATCGGACCTGTGCTATCACCTGTCCGGGAAGACGGGCTTCTATCACATAGATATCCCCTTGTGAAGGAGCAAACGTGTTATTTCCCGGGGAGCCATCCGGCGTCATAAAGGCGTCTTCACGCCCCGGATCAAGAGGATTTCGACGATGGCCATTCTAAAAATCGCGCGCATGGGACATCCGGTGCTGATGGGCATCGCCCAGCCGGTCGAAGACCCCCAGGATCCGCGCATTCACGGCCTGATCGCCGACATGGTCGAAACCATGGCCGACGCGCCGGGCATCGGTTTGGCGGCCCCCCAGGTCCATGTGCCGCTGCGCATCGTGGTATTCCGCGTACCGGGCGAGCGTTGCGAGGACAAAAAGGACGTGCCGTTGACCGTGCTGGTCAATCCGGTGATCGAGATCATCGGCGACGACGTCGAGGAGGGCTGGGAAGGCTGCCTGTCCCTGCCGGAGATGACCGGCCAGGTGCCGCGCCCGACGCATATCTGCTACCGCGCCCAGGGCCTGGACGGCAAGACCTTCGAGCGCGAGGCCAAGGGCTATCACGCCCGCGTGGTGCAGCACGAATGCGACCATCTGGACGGCATTCTCTATCCCATGCGCATGACGGATCTATCCACCTTCGGCTTTGTCGAGGAAATGGCCCGCGCCCCCCGCACGACCATGACCGATGAAGCCGACGGCGAGGCCACCGACAGCGAAGACGGAGAAGCCGCATGACTGCCCAAACGACGCGCATGACCGCCGACGAGGCCCGCGCCCGCCACAGGGACCTGCGCGACCGCCTGATCGCGGCGGCGCTTGACCACGTGCCTTTTGACGGCTGGTCGCGGAAGGCCCTGGAACGGGGGGCAGGGGACCTGGGCTTGGGGGCGGCGGACGTGTTGCGCGCTTTTCCGGGCGGTATGGCCGACGCCGCCGATCATTTCGCAGACTGGTCCGACCGGCGCATGCTGGCGGAACTGGCCAAGGTCGACCTGGACGCCCTCAAGGTGCGGGAACGGGTGGCCCTGGGCGTGCGCTTGCGGCTGGAAATGAACGCGCCCTACCGCGAGGCCATGCGACGGCTGCTGTCGTTCCTGGCGCTGCCGCAGAACGCGCCCCTGGCGGCGCGTATGACCTGGCGCACCTGCGATCATATCTGGCACGCGGCCGGCGACCGGGCGGCGGATTTCAACCATTACACCAAGCGGGGTCTGCTCGCCCCGGTCTATACCTCGACCATCCTGTACTGGCTGTCCGATGCCTCGGACGGTTTCATCGATACTTGGGGTTATCTGGACCGGCGTTTGGCCGATGTCCTGAAGATTCCCATGTACAAAGCCAAGGCGGAACAGGCGCTGGGCCGTCTGCCGTCGCCGTTGGGCTTCCTCAAGCGTCTGAAGGCGGCCACTAACCGTCATCGGCCGGGACCTGCGGCCTGACGCGGACTCCGCCGGGGGTGACTTAGCGCATTATGGAAACCTTTCAGGCGCCGCCGCAGTCGGTTATGCTTTGCCCAGGGGATTGATGGGGTCTTGAGCAAAAGGAGACGCGGACCGTGAGCGCTGCGCAAACCGGTACATCCGCCGCCGCCAATCCGGCCAACGGCCGGACCTATCGTCAGGAAGCCGCCGTCGCGCCGGTCAACCTGGCCAACCATTTCCTGGAATGCTGCAAGCTTAACCGCTATCTGACCGTTGCCGACGGCCATCGCTTCGTCATTACCGAGGATTTCGCGCGCCACATCGCGATCCCGGCCGACGCGGCGGCCATGGCGGCGATCTATTCCCGTGACAAGTTGGTCGCCCAGGCGGCGATCCTGCCCCTCGGCCAGCTTGCCAAGAAGCTTAAAAAGAAGCGCGACCGCGATGCCTATGAGCGCCTGTTCTCGCTGATCGAGGAACAGGCCCTGGACGAGCGGGTGCGCGACAGCGCCCATACCCTGCTGGAAAAGGGCTTCCGCGAAGCCGAGATCAAATCCCTTGAGGCCGAACTGAACGACCAGTTGAGCCCGGCCCGGGCGCGTTATCGTGATTTCCTCGACCATGTCCGGCGCATGATGGACGGCGCCATGACGCCCGCGGCCTTCGTCGAGGAATTCAAGGATTTCACCGCCAATGTTGCCGGACGCCTGGATTTCGGCATCTACAGCTTCTGTCTCGACCGTTTGTTCGGCAGCCTGCGGATCCCGTCGGCGGTCAAACAGTTGCTGGTCGGCGAACTACTGGTGTTTCCGCCCCTGGTGCGGCGCGAGTTGCTGACCAATATCCTGGTGTTCCCCGGCCAGACCGAGGATCTGAAGCGCTTCGTCAAGAACACGGTGCTGGCCGAACTGGGCCGTTCCGTCGCGGTCGAGATCGAATTGCTGGAAGCCTACCGGATGCGCCGCATCACTCTGGACGATCTGGCCGGCACGGCCTGATCCCGGGATTCCTCCGTCACCCGTTGGGCAGTTTGCCCTTGGGGTACAGTCGGTTGACGTGGCCCATCTTGCGGCCCGGCCGGGCTTCGGCTTTGCCATAAAGATGCAGGCGGGCGCCCGGATCGGCCAAAAGGTCGGGCCAGCCGTTCACGGCGTCGCCGATCAGGTTCTTCATGACCGCGTCGTGGTGGCAGTCGACGGAGCCCAGCGGCAGGCCGCAGACCGCGCGCACCAGTTGTTCGAACTGGCTGGTGGCGCAGGCATCCATGGTCCAATGGCCGGAATTATGGGGCCGGGGGGCCATTTCGTTGACCAAAATCCGCTTGTCGCGGGTCACGAACATTTCGACCGCCAGCAGGCCGACAAGGTCCAGCGCTTCGGCCAAATCGTGGGCGATGGCGACGGCCTGATCGGCCAAGCCGTCCGGCAGACGGGCCGGGGCCATGGTGGTGTCCAGGATGTGATTGACGTGGCGGTTCTCGACCGCCGGATAGGTCGCCCAGCCGCCGTGGGGGGAGCGCGCGGTGATCACCGAAATCTCGCAGTCCAGATCGACGAAGGCTTCCAGGATGCCGATCTCGGCGCCCATTTCCGCCCAGGCGGCGGCGTAATCGCAATCGGGGGCGATCAGCACCTGGCCCTTGCCGTCATATCCCATGCGCGAGGTCTTGAGCACGGCCGGGCGGCCGATCTCGTCGGCGGCCTTGGCCAAATCCTCGGCGGAGGTGACCCGTCGATAAGGCGTGGTCGGCGCCGTCTTGTTGATGAATTCCTTTTCCAGCA
>DNMS01000214.1:0-228 GCA_003488105.1 Rhodospirillaceae bacterium | reverse complement strand
TTCTCGAACTCGAAGGTCACCACGTCGACGGCTTCGGCGAAGGATTGCAGGGCCGTGCGGTCCTGATAATCGGCGATGGTTGCCGCCGCCGAGACCTGGATGCCGGGGGAATCGTCTTCCGGCGAGAAGATATGGGATTTGTAGCCGAGCCGGGCCGCCGCCAGGGCCGTCATGCGGCCAAGCTGGCCGCCGCCCATAATGCCGATGGTGCTGCCGGGGGGCAGCGGA
>DNMS01000362.1:744-7795 GCA_003488105.1 Rhodospirillaceae bacterium | reverse complement strand
GTCGGCGCTGTACGCGGACGACGATCTGGCGATGCTGGATGCCGGGATGGCCGTCTATGACGCGTTGTTCGCCTGGACCCGCCACGCGGTGGCGGAAACCCATACCTGGGTGCCCAAACCAGCCTAGCCGATCAACGGCCGCAGGCCGTCCCAGGTCAGCTTGATGCCGGTGAAGAACAGCAGCACGTAGCACACGCCGAAGAACACCTTGTCCGACAAACGGTTCTGGCCCCACAGACCGATGCGGATGCCGATGGGCACCAGAGGCACCAGGACCAGCGCGGTCCAGAGAACCTGCGGCGTGAACTGCCCCAATTCCCAATAGGCCGGGAACTTCATCAGGTTCACGGCCCAGAAGAAGATGGCGAAGGTGCCGACGAAGGGCCGTTTGGCCAGGCCGCGCGGCAGCAGGTAGACCTGCACCGGTGGGGCCCCCGCATGGGCGAAGAAACTGGTGAAGCCGCCGCACATGCCCCAGAACACGCCGCGCAAGCCCGGCTGCCGGGCGCCGTCGGGCTTGGGCCGTATCGGCAGCCAGTGGTCGAGGGTGAAGACGATGGCGATCAGGCCGACCATCAGGCGGGTGCCTTCCTCGGTCATGAACTGGAACCCGGCCCAGCCGGCCGCCGTACCCAGAACCGCCCCCGGCAACAGGACCTTGAGGTCGGGTCGGCTGAAGTCCTTGCGGTAGACCCAGATGTTGATGAAGTCGATGGACATCAGCACCGGCAGCATGATCGCCGCCGCCATGGGCACGGGCACGATCAGCGACATCATGGGCACGGCGATCAGCGCCAGGCCGGAGCCGAACCCGCCCTTGGAAATGCCCGCGATCAAGACCGCCGGCACGGCCAGAAGGTAGAACAGAGGATCGGTGATCATGTCAGGGTTTCGGTTCGTCGGAAGGAACGGCCCCGGCGCGGCGGCGGCTAAAGCGCGCCTTGCGGAACAGAAGTTCCACCGGATATGTCGCCGCCGAGCGCAAACCCGCGACGGACGTCAGGTTGCGCATGCCCTGGCGGGCGGTGGCCATGATTTCTTCCAAGACGATATCCTCCTCGACCTCACCGACTTCCTTAACCTGACGCAGGCGGTTGAGCGAGAGGAAACCCAAAATCGCCGCCAGACCGAAGAAGAAATCCCAATGGCGCAGATTGATGGCCTGGAACACATGGCGGGTTTCCGGTTCGGTCCAGCGCAGGATCAGGGTCAGTTCGCGGTCCGTGAACCAGTCGGCGAACAGGCCGCCGATGATCGGCGCCGTTCCGGCGCAGATGGCCGTGATCAGAGACGAGACGGACAGATAGCTCGCCGCCGCGCCGCGGGGGGCGAGTTTGAGGCTAATATTGCCCGACGCCAGGGTCACCCCGGCGGTCGAGATACCGGTCAGGATATGAATGACGACCAACAGCGGAATGGTCAGGACATGTTTTTCCGGCAAGGTCGTGAAGGTCCAAAGGAAGATCGACAGCACGAACAGCGGCGCCGCGACGGTCAACACCCCCTTGTTCGACACCCGGTCGGCGATCCGCCCCCAGGTCTTCAGCACGGCGATGTTGGCGGCCTGGCTGACGATCAGCAGCGCCGTGACCATGGTGACGCTGAGGCCCAGGCGCTTGTACAGATAGACCGTGAAGAAGGGGGCGGCCAGATTGATGGCGAAGTTCCACGAGCCAAGGAAGATCACCAGATTGCGGAAATTGACGTCTTTCAAGGGTTCGGCCAGACGTTCGGTCAGGGGCAGATGGCGTTCCGCCGGCGGCATCGCCGGTTCCGGAATGCGGCACATGCAATAGACGCTGACGCAACCGGCGAGAAAGGCGAGAACCAGCAGAATCGCATAGCCGTAAGCTTCCCGGTGCGGCACCAGGCGGTCCCATTCGTCGACGAACAGGCCGGCCAGTAGGCTGACCAGCATGCCGATCCCGGTCATCCACATCAGGCGATTGGCGAACACGGCCCCCATGCGGTGTTCCGGCACCAAGTCGCGGATCCAGGAATTGAATGAACAGCCAACGAAGGCGCCCAGGGAATAGCGCAGGGTTAACCCGATAAGCAGCAGGGCCAGACCCGCCTCTTTTGACGGCACCAGCACCGCCGCCGCCATGACCAGCAACATGGGCCGGCTGGCCGCACCGAACACGACGGCGAGCAAGCGCCGCCGACGCACTTTCTCGACCATCTGAACGGCGGGCAACAAAGCCAGTTGCCCCAGGTTCGGCAGGGCGGCAAGCAAACCGATGGCAAGGTTCGATGCATCGAGGTACAGCGCGTAAGCAACCAGGATCGGGCCCAGCGCCAGGGTTTCCATCCCCTGGGCCCAGACACCGTTGTGCACCAACCATTTCAGCCCGGTTTCAACCTCGTCCTCGCTCAGGGATTGGGATGGCGCCAGGCGCTCTGAAATGGACATGCTTCGGCCGATCAGACCCCAGGCTTTTGCGTCTGAGCCTTAAGTGCAGCCTTCTGGGCATCGCGAAAGCCGACGACGACATTATCGCCGGACAGGAATACGGGCCGCTTGATGAGAGTCGGATGGGCCGCTAACAGCGACTTGGCCTTGGCGGCGTCGAGGCCGTCCTTATCGGCATCGGGTAGCCCGCGCCAGGTGGTCGATGACTTGTTGACCAGTGTTTCCCAGCCCACGGCGTCGATCCAGCGCGCCAGTTCGGCCGCCGGCACGCCGTCGGCGCGGACATCCATCACTTGGTGGGCGATGCCTTCGTCGGCCAGCCACTTGAGCGCCTTCTTGCAGGTGTCGCAAGTCTTCAAGCCCCAGATGGTGAGCATGCCCCCTCCCCTTTTGTGGTTCGCCGTTTACGATACGGGCACAAGCCCCTATATGTCATCGGCATTGAATTTTGCCAAGCCGCCCAACACGTTTCACAGAGCAGAGGCACCCCGACATGCTGGCCCTGATCTCCCCCGCCAAGAAGCTGGATTTCGAGACCGACCCGATCCTGGACAGTCATACCCAGCCCGACTTTCTGGCCAAGTCGAAGAAGCTGGTCCAGGCCGCGCGCAAGCTCACGCGCCAGGACCTGCGAAACCTGATGGGCATCAGCGAAACCCTGGCCGACCAGAACTATCAGCGGTTCAAGGATTTCAAACCGCCCTTCGACCTGAGCAACGCCAAGCAGGCGGCCATGGTGTTCAACGGCGATACCTATGTGGGCCTGAAGGCGCGTGAGATGTCGGCCGCCGACCTGGAATACGCCCAAGATCACCTGCGCATCCTGTCCGGCCTTTACGGCCTGTTGCGGCCCTTGGACCTGATCCAGCCCTACCGACTGGAAATGGGCCTGAAGTTCGCCAACCCGGGCGGCGAAAACCTGTATGCATTCTGGGACGGCGCCCTGACCAAGGCCGTCGACCAGGCCGTGGCGGGACACAAGGATCCGACGATCGTGAACCTGGCATCCAACGAATATTTCAAGGCCATCGATCCCAAGGCTTTGAAGGCCCCGGTCATCACGCCCGTGTTCAAGGAGATCAATCAGGGCCAGGCCCGCGTGATCGGCCTGTTCGCCAAGCAGGCGCGCGGCATGATGGCGCGCTACATGATCGTCAACCGCATTGAAACCGCCGATGGACTTAAAAAGTTCACGGATGGCGGCTATCGCTTTCAGGCGGATCAGAGCGACGACAAGACTTGGGTATTTTCCCGCAAGCAGCCGCCCAAGGTAACGAAATAGGCTTGGTGCCGCCCCCGCGACGCGCTACCATTTTCTTTCCCCGGGCATACGGCAGACGCCCGGCATCATCAGGCGGCATTGCCGTCCAAGATCTGCCCTGACGTAGGCCCGACCCGGCGCCAATCGGTTCCGGGCCGCCGCTGAACGATAGGGTACAGCCATGGACGCAGAAACCGCCGGCACCCCGCCGCAACCGGAAACCTCAACCCAAAGCACCCCACCCGCCGTCGGCTTTGCCGAAGCGGCGTGGTATTGGCTGCACCTGGGGTTCATTTCCTTCGGCGGCCCGGCCGGACAGATCGCCATCATGCAGGCCGACTGTGTCGACAAGAAACGCTGGATCGATCAGCAGGCGTTCCTGCGCGGCCTCAACTATTCCATGCTGCTGCCGGGGCCCGAAGCACAGCAGCTCGCCGCCTATATCGGCTGGCGCCTGCACGGCGTTTGGGGTGCTGTGACCGCCGGCACGCTGTTTTTCCTACCGGGCGCCATTCTGATGATGGCGCTGGCCTGGGTCGCCGCCGCCCATGGCGACAACACCTGGGTCATCAAGATTTTCAATGGTATCAAGCCGGCCGTCATCGGCATCATCGTGTTCGCCGTGTGGCGGATCGGCAAGAAGACCTGCAATTCAATTCCCGCCGTGGCCTTGGCGGCGGCGGCGTTCGCGGCCTTGCATTTCGCCCATGTGCCCTTCCCGCTCATCATCCTGGCCGCCGGCGTCCTGGGCGCCCTGATCCCGGCCCTCGGAAAGGTCGGCGGTCACGGCCATGGCGACGACGCGGGCCAGGGCGACAGCCACCACATGCAGCGCCCGGCGGGCAACCCCTGGACACGGCTGGCGGGCATCACCGCCCTGTTCCTGGTGCTGTTGGCGTTGCCAGTGGCGGCCTTGGTGGCGATTGCCGGCCCGGCGCCGTTCCTGGCCGTGGCCAAGCTGTTCACCACGGCGGCCCTGGTCACCTTCGGCGGTGCCTATGCGGTGCTGCCCTACATCACCGATGCGGCGGTCAATACCCATGGCTGGATCGCCCCGGGCGACATGCTGAACGGCCTGGCCTTGGCGGAAACCACGCCGGGGCCGCTGGTTCTGGTCAATACCTACGTCGGCTTCTTTGCCGGATGGAACGGTGCCGGCGCGGCGCATCTGTCGCAGGTCGCCGCAGGGCTGCTGGCGGCGGCGCTGACGACCTATGTCACCTATCTGCCGTCGTTTTATTTCATCATCGCGGGGGCGCCCTATGTGGATGCTCTGCAAAAGAACGAACGCGCCCGGCGCGCCCTTTCCGGCATCACCACCGCCGTGGTCGGCGTGATCTTCAACCTGGCGGTCTTTTTGGGGGAATCGGTTCTGGTCACGGCATCGGGCGGTGTCGATTGGACCGCCGCCGCCGTCGCCACGGGCGCCCTGGCCTTGCTGCTTTCCGGCAAGGTGCCGATCCCGGCCCTGGTCGGTATCGGCGCCGTGTTGGGGGCAATCGGACTCGTTTAACCGACAACCGGCGGCAACAGGGGCGTTGCCCGCATGGCGATCCGGCGCTATCAAATGCGCATCCCCGGACCGTGGGCACCATCAGGAGAAGACTTTCCATGCCGCAACCCGCACCTGCGCGTATCGGTGACGCCGCCGAAGATATCGACACGCCGGCCCTCTTGATCGAGCTCGACGCGTTCGAACGCAACCTGAGGAAAATGGCCGAGTTCGCCAAGGAAGCCGGCGTCCGCCTGCGTCCCCATTCCAAGACCCACAAGTCTGCCCATATCGCGCGCCTGCAGATGGAACTGGGCGCCGTCGGCGTGTGCTGCCAGAAGGTGTCGGAAGCCGAAGCCCTGGTCCAATCCGGCATCAATGATGTGCTGATCTCCAATCAGGTCGTGGGGCGGCACAAACTGAACCGCCTGTCGGCCCTGGCCCGTCACGCCAAGGTTGCGGTCTGCGCCGACGATGCGGACAACGTGGCGGACCTGAACGCCGCCGCCGGCCAGGTCGGGGTGATCATGGACGTGCTAGTGGAAATCGACGTCGGCGCCGGGCGCTGCGGCGTGGCGCCGGGCGAAGCGGCAGTGACCCTGGCCAAGGAGATCGACCGCTCACGCAATCTGCGCTTTGCCGGATTGCAGGCCTATCAGGGGTCGGCCCAACACATCCGCGATTTTGCCGAACGCAAGATGGCCATCAACGCCGCCCAGGTGTTGACCAAGAAGACGGTCGAACAATTGGCCGAGGCCGGGCTGGACTGCGACACGGTCGGCGGGGCCGGCACCGGCACCTACGAATTCCACACCAAGTCCAAGGTGTGGAACGAACTGCAGTGCGGATCCTACGTGTTCATGGACGCCGACTATGGCAAAAATCGCATGTCCGATGGCAAACCGTTCCAGGCCTTTGAAAATGCCCTGTTTGTACTTGCCACCGTAATGTCGAAAACCGGTGACGACTTCTGCGTCGTCGATGCCGGACACAAGGCGCTCGGCAACGACCAAGGCTTTCCCCTGGTGTCCGAACTGGAGGAAGTCACCTACACCAAACCGTCTGACGAGCACGGGCGGCTTGATCTGAGCGAGACCCGCCAGGCGCTCAAGCTGGGCGACAAGGTGCGCCTGATCCCCGGGCATTGCGATCCGACCGTGAACCTCTATGACTGGTACGTGGGCGTGCGCAACGGCCGGGTCGAAGCCCTGTGGCAGGTCACGGCACGGGGGGCCCTGACCTGACGGGATCGGCGGCATAAGTCTTGGACCGCCTGCCCCGGTTGCGCCTAAGATGCCTCCGGGCACGGAGGAGGACGCGGCGGCGCAGGCGGCTGTGTTGAGATATCACGACTTCGGCTGAATCAAAGGAAAGTCCGTCATGAATAAAATCGTCTACATCCTGGGCGCGATCATCGCCATCATCGTCGCCGCCGGCATCTACCTGTTCGTGTTCGCAGGCGACCTGGTGAAGTCCGCCGTGGAAACCATCGGCAGCGACGCCACCCAGGCCAAGGTGTCTCTGAATTCCGTCGATCTGGACATGTTCCAGGGCACCGGTGCCATGCAAGGGCTGACCGTCGGCAACCCCGCGGGCTTCAAAACGCCGAGTGCGTTCGAACTAGGTGCGATTTCCCTGCAGATCGACAAGGAGTCCATCGGCAAGAACCCGATCGTCATCAAGTCCATCGCCATCACGGGTCCCATCGTGACCTACGAAAAGGCGGGCGGCACCTCCAACGTCGACGCCATCAAGGCGAATGTCGACGCCTATGCCAAGAAATTCGCGGGTTCCGGCGGCGAGGCCAAAAAGGAATCGTCCTCCGGCGAGGAACAGAAGCTGGTGATCGAGAAACTGACCATCACCGGCGGCAAGGTGAACCTGA
>DNMS01000362.1:0-561 GCA_003488105.1 Rhodospirillaceae bacterium | reverse complement strand
GCGGTGACCAAGGCCGTGATCGACAAGCTGACGGCCGGCATCATGTCCATCAACCCGGAAAAGCTGATCGGCAACGCCGCCAAAATGATGGAAGGTGCCGTCAAGGGTGCGACCGACGCAGTGAAAGGTGTGACCGAAGGCGCCGGCGGGGTCACCGAAGGGGCCGGCAAGGCCATCGAGGGCGCGGGCGAGAAGCTCAAGGGCCTGTTCGGAAAATAGGCTTTAATTTTAATCTGTTAGCGGGAAAGGCGGGGCCACCTGGTCCCGCCTTTTTTGTGTCCGGGATGGCTCGGAAAGTGGTTTTATCGATCACCGAAAGTGGAATAATTCATTTCTATATTTATTGCGAATAATTCGCAATTGCACTATATTCCTTTTAACACAGCCGGCCGGATTACGGTTCGGCATGCCACCCGAAAGGAACCGACCATGTCACGCAAATTGATCAAAACAGGCACCTACTCCGCCATGCACTTGGTGGTCGCCGTGACGGTGGCCTATGTCCTGACCCGCGATTGGCATATCGCCTTGGGTGTGGGGATCATCGAGCCGATGGTCCAA
>DNMS01000418.1:7044-8009 GCA_003488105.1 Rhodospirillaceae bacterium | reverse complement strand
AAAGGAAGAATACGTGGGCTCGGCCCTGGATTATGTGATCAGCCTACAGCGGATCATGGTCGAGGCGGGGGCGGCGCCGGACAAATCGGAACACTTCCAGCGTATTCACGGGCTCGCCAAGCAATTGGGCCTACAGGGTGAGACCTTCGGTTATCCCCTGGTCTCAATGGTCGGCAATTCGTTGATGCGGTTTACGGGCGGCGGCCTGCCCAACAGCACTTCCAGCATCGATCTGGTCAAGGTGCACATTGATTCCCTGACCGTTATCCTGCGTAACAATATCGCGGGCGACGGCGGCGATACGGGGCGCGAGCTGGTGTCACAGCTTCAGGCGGCGATCAAGAAAATCACCCGGGCCGCCGCCGCGGGATGACAAGGGCCCGGGTGGGGTATTTTATATATTGTTTTATATGTAATTTTATATTTAAATAAATATTCAGTTGGCGCCGTACGCTTTCGGTTGCCCGAACGGGAAGGTAAATCATGCAGATACCGAAACCGACATTAGGCCCCCGTCACGGTCATGTATGGCTACCTGCCGCCCTAGCGTTGACCCTGGGGCTGATGCCCTTGCCGGCGGCGGCGGAGACGACGGTCATGACCGGCGTGGAGGCTTTGGAATTTATTCTGCCGGCCCCTGCCGACCAGGATGGTCCCGCAGTGACAGCCCAGCCCGTAGCCGGGGTCGAGGAACAAGAATTGTTGGCGCCGGCAACCCCCGCCGCCCGGGAGGCGCCGGTCGTCATGGCCGGGACTGATGCGGATACGGCGTTCTGGCGGCAGGCCGATGCGTCCAATGATGCGGAAAAGGTGAAGGTTTATCTGCTGACATATCCCCAGGGCCATCACGTGGCGGCGGCCAAGGTTCGGTTCCGCGAATTGTTGAGCGCCTTGTCGGCGCGACCCGCGCCATTGCCGCAGCGGCGTCCAGCCCGGCCCGCGCGCTTTTTCGACGGCCCCCCGCC
>DNMS01000418.1:1768-6786 GCA_003488105.1 Rhodospirillaceae bacterium | reverse complement strand
TTTTTCGACGGCCCCCCGCCGGTCCTGCGCCGGTATCACGCCCTTTAGGTCGGGCGTCCGGACATGGACTTAACCGAACCGTCATTCGGCGTTCATGCCCGGGTCATTCGGGCCCTGTATCTGTCGGGGCCATGTTCGCAGCCCCCCGCATCCCCGTCCGCGCCGTGACCCAGGACGTTTTACCCGGCACCATGGTTCTGGTTGTCGGCCCGTCCGGGGCAGGCAAGGACAGCCTGATCGACGGCGCCCGGCAGACCCTTGCCGAGGGCGCCGGCGTTGTTTTTCCCCGCCGTGACATCACCCGCCCGGCCGATGCCGGGTCCGAGGACCATGTCGCGGTCACGGAAAGCCAGTTCCATGCCCGCCGTGAACTGGGCGGCTACCTTCTGTCCTGGGGTGCCCATGGCCTGTGGTACGGCATCCCGACGGAAACCGTGGATGACCTTCTGAGCGGGCGGACGGTGGTGATCAATGCGTCCCGTTCCGTGATCGAAGAGGCGCGGGGCCGGTTTCAGCACCTGCGTGTCGTCTCGGTGACGGCTGATGAGGCGACGCTGCGCGCGCGCCTGGGCGCGCGCGCCAGGGAAACCGATGAACAGGTTGCCCGCCGGCTGGAACGCGCCCGGGCCTTCCGTGTGGAAGGCCCGGACGTCATTGATTTTCCCAATGATGGGCCGCTCAAGGCCGCGGTCGGTCGGTTTACCCGTATTCTGCGGGACTTGGCTTGAAGCACATCCCCTAATTAGTACAGGGCGACGACTTCGACCCGTCGACTGCCGTTGAACCACAACCAACTGGGTGCCGTGTCGCCGAAGGCTTCCGCCCGTGACGAAACGCTGAGGTCCTGCGGCGCCACGCCGGCGCCGATCAGGCGGGCGGCGACGGCGCGGGCGCGGTTCATGGCAAGTTGGTCGTTCAGGTCCACGGGACCGCGTTTGTCCGCCTGACCGACGACGCAGATGGTCGTGCCGGGCGGCAGGGTGTTTGCATAGGCGTGGATATCGCCTTCCTGGTCGACAGGAACGGCGGCGCTGCCGGTTTCGAACCCGGTGACAATCAAGGGAACGGATTGGCCGTGTTCGGGCACTGCGTCGCAGGCCGCGTCATAAGGTTCCGCCGCGCCGGCGACACCCGCGGCAAGCAGGGCGGTTGCGAATAGCCCTGCCGCAGTCAGGCTGGCGGCGACCAGGCCGGTGGCGATCAGGCCCGCGGCGGGGGGGGGATGGTAGGCATGGCTGGGCATGGTCTGTCTCCTTTACCGGGTTGATCCGATGACAGGAGATATCGCCTGCAATCAGGGCCATTGTTGGCGGTAAATAGGACCATTTCGTGCCGCCGTGCCTTATTTCGGCGGGATGTGGCCAGGGGCTCAGCGCTTGCGGGCGAGGGTCAGGCCGTCGGCTACGGACAGCAGCGAGATCGTGACCCGGTCATCGTTCTTCAGGCCTGCGTTGAAGGCGCGGATCGCCTGTGTATCAACGCTGTCGTCCGCAGGGTCGATGACCCGCCCGTTCCACAACACGTTGTCGACGGCGATCAGGCCGCCCGGGCGGATCAGGGTCAAGCAGCGCTCGAAGTAGTTCTGGTAGTTTTCCTTGTCGGCGTCGATGAACGCCATGTCGAAGGCGCCGGTGCGGCCCTCGGATATCAGGGCGTCCAGGGTCTCGACCGCAGGGGCCAGGCGTAGGGTGACGCGCCCCTCCACGCCGGCCTCTGCCCAATAGCGGCGGGCGACGGATGTATATTCCTCGGACACGTCGCAGCACACCATCTCGCCGTCGTCGGGCAGGGCCATCGCCATGGCCAGTGAGCTATAGCCGGTGAAGGTGCCGACCTCGACGACCCGCCGGGCGCCCAGAAGTTCAACCAACAGGGCCAGCAGTTGGCCCTGGTCCGGCGAAATCTGCATGCCCGCGCGGGGGTGGCTGTCCGTCTCGCGGCGCAGGCGGGCCAATATCTCAGGCTCGCGCAGCGTCGTTTTCAGAATGTAGTCGTAAAGGGCTGGGTCGAGCCCGGTTGTCGCTTTGGTCATGGGTCGCGCCTCCTTGAGGCCAGAGTACTATTCGCCGCGTTCGACGGATATGGATGCGCCCGCCGGGACGGTGGCCAGGGTCTTCACGTCCTCGACGGCATCCGCCCAGATGTTGCAGGGCGAGGCCAGACGGCATTCGTCGCCCTGGGAAATGGGCGTGGGGCCGAACCCGATGGCGATGCTGTCGCCGTCGGGCCAGAACGCAATCTCGCCCGGTTGAACCACGGCGCGGGCATCCGGCTCGCGGCTTAGGGACACGGGCGTCGAAAAATAAACTTCATCGCCCCAGGTGTTGGCTTGGGACGTAAAGGGCGCGGCTTCCCAGATCGCGGCGGCGGTCTGGGTGTTGCGCAGGTTGACGTTCAGGGTCACGCTTCCGATGGTCATCTTGATCGTCTTCATGGTTAAACGAGGCCTCCTCCTCTAGAATTCAGTGTCTGCTCCCCACAGACTTTTTAGCGCATTCGTTGAATGTTCCGAACCCTCTATTGCAGGGTTGGGTCGCTCTCCTCCCGGTCGGCGGCGCCACGGTCCTGGCAGGGGCCGGCCTGATGGTGGACCATGCGCCACAGGCCCCCCATCCGCACGAACACGTTGGTTGCGGTCAACAGCGTTCCCGGCATGCGTTCAAACCCGGTGACATAGGCCATGTCACCCAGGGAATACGCCTGGGCGCCGACACAGCGGATGTTCGTCGTCTCGCCCGTCGACAAAATCGTTGTCCAACTGTCCATTACCTCCTGTTGGCCGCTCAGGGGCCGCCAGCCCGGATGAATGCAGGTGATGTTCCGGTCGTCGGCCCAGGCGGCACGCATCTGTTCGATGCTGCCGCCGGCGAAGGCTGCGTAAAAGGTGTCGTTGGCGAACAGGATCGCTTCCCGGTCTGGCATGTGTGGATTTTCCCCATTTTGCTTTGCTGCCCCGGGGCCCGCGGTCTGGCGGGAAGACAAGAGCAACGGATTGACCCTAATCAGCGCCAGGGCAGTCAAAGTTCTGGCGGTCTCCCCGATCATTCTTGAAAATGGCGGCAATCGCCGGCGACATCAACGGCGAAGCTGTTCATGTTAAGGATTGGAACATGGCCGACGCTCCTGATTCGAATGACGACCGCAAGGCCCAGGTCGAGGATGCCAAGACGGGCCTGCCGCTCGACCTCATGACGGCGGTGCCGGGATTGAATCCCCGCGACATGTCGGTGCTGATCGTCGGCGGCCTGGGCAAGGGGGTGACCCTGAACGCGGGCGTCGACAACGGCGACGGCACGGCGACTCTGCTTGAACACGACCTGACCATTCCCGGCGGCCTGCGCATGCGGTTTCCCCCGGGGGCCAGTGGCCCGCACGCCTTCCCCGTTACGGTTATCTCCAGCGACGGGCATGTGCGCACGGGCAGCCTGACGGTGGAGCCGGGCTTGGCGGCGTTGGAATCAGGGCTGCGTTTTTCCATCGAGGCGCCGGTGGTCCTGGACGGCAGCGGGCGCGTCGGTTTTCCCGTCGCGATTTCCTTCGCCCGTGGGATGGGCAAGATGGTCGGCGATGTGGCGTTCATATTGGACGGGGTTCCGGCGGGGGTGCATCTGACCGGCGGTGTTCGGGACGGCGAGGCCGACGGCGACGGCCCGTGGCGTTTGGCGATGGACGATCTTCGGGATCTCAGCCTGATCGTGCCGGAGGGGCAGGGGGCGTTCGATGTGGACCTGACCGTCGAGGCCCGCGGCCAATCAGGCGGCCGCCTGAAATTGACGCGTCAGGCCCGCGCGGTGCCGCCCGGTGCGCGGGCGCAGGAAGCACGGCCGTCCGCTGCCGCCCCGTCGACCGAACCGAAATCAGTCGCCGTGGACAAGCCCGCGCCGCCGGCCGCGCCGATGACGGACTGGCTGACGGGCAACGGCGTGTTCACCTTTGCCTCGGGCCATGGCGGCGATCTGTTCGAAGGCGGCTATGGATGGAACGAGCCCGTGGAATCCGCAGAGCCGCCACGCCCCCGCCGGGCCGATGGCGGCGCCGGGGATTTGCGTCTGCTGGCGGGCGGGCCGGTCATTGACGGGCCGGACCCGGTCATTTGGTAGGAGGTTAGTTGGCCCGCATGTCGAGAGGGGCTTCCNNGGCGGCTATGGATGGAGCGAACCCACGGAATCCGCAGAGCCGCCCCGCCCCCGACGGTCTGACGGCAGCGCCGGGGAATTGCGCCTTCTGGCGGGCGGGCCGGTCATCGACGGACCTGACCCGATCATTTGGTAAGGGGGTTAGTTGGCCCGCATGCCGGGGAATACTTCTGTGTCATCGAGGGTATCCGCTTCCAGCATGGCACGGTAGATTTTGGCCGCCAGGGTCTCGTCGATGCCGCCCGCGCGCGCGCCCGCCTGGATCATGGCAAGCGACGGCTGCATGGGGACGAATTTAACGCCCAGGTCGACCTGTTCTTCCAGTTCGGCCAACGCCATTTCCAGGTGCGGCGAGAGTCGGTTGGTCTTGGAACCCATTTTTTTCTCTTTGTTGCGTATGGTTGCTTGTTTTTGAATTCGCACGAATTCGGGTCGGACTACGCAATCGGCGTGCCAGACATCCCATCCCTGGACTTCGGTCATAGAGCGATGACGCACACGTTGCCCGGTTCCCTCAGGCGTCGATGTGCTCTAATCTCCCGCCCGGAAACATGCCCGGAATGACAGCCGAAACCGATATGAAACCTAACGATTCCGCCATTTATCACATGTGCCGCCGGGACGAATGGTCCGCCGCCGAACAGGCCGGGGCGTACGGCGGGTCGTCCCAGGACATTGCCGACGGCTTCATTCATTTCTCCGGCGCCGATCAGGTCGTGCAAAGTGCCGCCAAGCACCGCGCCGGTCAGTCCGGGATTGTCCTTTTGCGTGTCGATCCGCGAAAACTGGGCGACGCTCTCAAATGGGAAGAATCACGGGGCGGCCAATTGTTCCCGCATCTTTACGGGCCGTTGCCCGTATCGGCGGTGATGGCGGTCTATG
>DNMS01000418.1:0-1486 GCA_003488105.1 Rhodospirillaceae bacterium | reverse complement strand
TAGATGACCCTCGCCGACCGGCTGATGCCGGCCCTTCGCTGTCTCGATCCGGAAACCGCCCATTCCCTGGCCCTCATGGCGTTGTCCATGGGCTTGGCCCCGCCGGTGACGACGGCACCGCGGCCGATCCTGAAAACCCGTGTCTGGGGCATGGAGTTCACCAACCCCGTTGGCTTGGCCGCCGGGTTCGACAAGGACGCGCGTGTGCCGCGGGCCGTGCTCGGCCTGGGATTCGGGTTCACCGAAGTCGGCAGCGTCACCCCCAAACCGCAGCCGGGTAACCCCAAGCCGCGCCTGTTCCGCCTGACCGAAGACCGCGCGGTGATCAACCGCATGGGCTTTAACAACGGTGGCCACGACGCCATGGCGGCACGCCTGGCCAAATTCCGCGCCGGGCCGGCGGGGCAGGGCATTGCCGGCGTCAATCTGGGCCGTAATAAGGATTCCAAGGACGAGGTCCGGGATTATGTTCTGGGCGTCGAACGCCTGGGTGCCTTGGCGAGTTATCTGGTGGTCAACGTCTCGTCCCCCAATACCCCGGGGCTGCGCACCCTGCAGGATCGGGGGCCGCTGACGGCGTTGTTAACGGCGGTCAAGGCGGCGCGCGACGGGCTGGCCAACCGTCCGCCGCTATTGGTCAAGATCGCGCCCGATCTGGCCAGTGCCGATCTGGAAGACATCGCCGCCGTTGCCGCCGACGTGGGCATCGACGGCATCATCGCCACCAACACGACGATCAGCCGGCCGGCCAGCCTCCGCGATTCACAAAAAGGGCAGATCGGCGGCCTGTCCGGCGCGCCGCTGAAATCCATGGCCAAGGGCGTGATTTCCGACCTGTACCAGCTTGTCGGCCGCGACATCCCCCTGATCGGGGTCGGCGGCATCGCGACGGGGGCGGACGCCTATGCCCGCATCCGCGCGGGTGCCTCGCTGGTTCAAATATATTCGGCGCTGGTGTTCGAGGGGCCCTATCTGGCGGCGCGCATTGCGGCGGAATTGGCGGACCTTCTGGAACGCGACGGCTTCAAGTCCGTCGCCGCCGCCGTCGGCGCCGATCACCGCTGATCCGCATCAGCCCTTGTTGGCCGCCTCGGCGCGTTCCAGCACCCCCTTCAACAGCTTGAAGGCGATGGGCGCCATGGCCACCAGGAAGATCACCCGCACCATGTGATGGACCGACACGAAGGCCACGTCGATGCCGAGCGACAGGCTGATCAGGGTCATTTCCGCAAGGCCCCCGGGCGCGAAGGCAAGCCACAGCGTGTTCACCGGTAGCCCCGTGAAATAACTGACGGTCCAGGCCCCGGCATAGGCGGCGCCCAGCATGAAGGTGGTGATGCCTGCCGCCTGGACCATGGTGCCGAACATTTCACGCAGGGAAATACCGAGGAAGCGGCAGCCGATCGAAGCGCCGATCACGACCTGGGCCAGGGCGACGATTTCCTGAGGTGGGCGGGCCTCGGTCAGGCCCGACATGTGGACGATG
>DNMS01000342.1:3830-4995 GCA_003488105.1 Rhodospirillaceae bacterium | reverse complement strand
GCCACCGCAGACCACCGCCCTACCGCCGTCAACGACGTTTGTGATCTTCCACCAATTCATGCCAAAATGTCGCAAGCCATCGCAGAAGCGGTAGCTGGCCGAAGGGAGAAGGTTCAGAGGCCGCTAAAATGTCGATCCAGACCAAGATAATTACTGTTCTGGTGGTGGTGCTGGGCGGGTTGTTGCTCGGCGACCTGATCGTGCTCGACCGCGTCGTTCTTGAAGGTTTCCGCAAACTTGAAAGTCAGGAAACCCGGCGCGAGATCGGGCGCACCATGGCGATCGTCGATGACGAGGTAAAAAGCCTGGATCCCGTCGCGTCGAACTGGGCGCAATGGGACGACCTTGCCGAGTTTGCCCAGACCGGCCTTCCCGCCTTTGCTGAACAGCATCTGTCAAACACCATTCTCGACACCCTTGCCCTCGACATGGTGATCGTCGTCGACCGCCACGGCCGGGTGGTGTTAAGCCGCTTCCGCAACCGCCAGACAGGCGGCGTCATCCATGTGGACAACCTGGAACACCGCGATTTCCCCGAAGACCACCCATTGCTCGCCCATAACCGGGGCGTCGGCCATATCCGCGGCACCATCGCCACGGACAACGGCCCGATTTTGACGACCGCCGCCCCCCTGTTGGGCAAACGGGGTGTTCCGCCCGCGGCGGGCACGGTGATCATCGGACGTCTGATGGACAAGGCGGCCGTGTCGCGCATTTCCGGACAGATGAACAACGCCCTGGAAATGACCCCGATCACCGCCGGGCTGTCCTCCGGTCAACGCGAGACGGTCAACCACATTCTCGCCCTGGATGAACCGGTCATCGAGCGAGCGGCCGACGGGTCATGGACCGCGCTTCTGGTGCAACGCGATTTATTCGGATATCCGGCGGCGCTTTATTCCATCACCGCATGGTCAACCATCCATGGACTGGGTGCCGACACGGTCCGCACCGCGAGCATCATGGCGATTCTGGCGTCATTGACCGTCATCGCCGTGATCCTTTTCCTGATGCGCCGGCTGATCGTGCATCCGTTTGCGAACCTGAAGCGTGAGCTTCTGGACATTCGCGCGTCCGGCGACCTGACCAAAACGATCCCGGCCAGCGGCAAGGACGAATTCGCACTGGTCAGCCGCGAGATCAACGACCTTCTGACCGAGCGCGC
>DNMS01000342.1:0-3699 GCA_003488105.1 Rhodospirillaceae bacterium | reverse complement strand
CTGCAACGGGAAATCGCCGACAAGGAAGCGGCACAGGAAACCCTGAAGTTCACGGAATTCTCGCTGTCCCATTCGGGCGAATCCCTGTTCTGGCTGCGCCGCGACCAACGCATTTTATATGTCAACGACGCCACCTGCAGGCATCTGGGTTATACCCAGAAGGAACTGCTGCTCATGTCGTTTCCCGATTTCAGCGACGGCCCGCCGCCGGACAAGGACTGGGACACCTTCTGGGAAGAACTCAAACGCGGCGGCCAGATTCGCTTCGACACCCGTCATCGGCGTAAGGACGGTTCCGCCGTGCCGGTCGAGGTTCGGGCGACGGTCATGGAGTACGCCGGCGAAGAATTCCTGTTCGCCTTCGCCCAGGATATTTCCCGCCGTCTGGCCCGCGAACAGGCACTGATCGAAAGCGAGCGCCGGTTCCGCACCCTGACCGAAGAAGCCAACCAGGGGATCGTCGTTCACCGCGGGTTCTATCCGCTTTACGTCAACCCGGCGTTCCTGCACATCTTCGGCTTCGAAAGCCATAACGAATTCCTGCAGCAGGGCAGCCTGGAAATCACCTTGGCGCCCGAGGAAGTCGCCCGCATCCGCGGCTATGACCTGGCCCGAATGCAGGGCCAGGACGCGCCAAGCGACTATATTTACCGGGGCATCCGCAAGGATGGAACCGAGGTCTGGCTGAACAATCGGTCATTCCTGATCGATTGGGGCGACGGACCGGCGGTCTGCACCGTGCTGTTCGACGTGACCAAGAGCCGCAATGCGATGCAGCAGCTCTATCTTCTGGAATCGGCGATGCAGGAGGCCAACGACCCCTTCTTCGCCGTCGATCCGGACGGGCGGTTCATCTATGTCAACGATGCGTCCTGCCGAGCGCTCGGCTACCGCCGTGAAGAACTGTTGACCATGGCCGTGTCCGATATCAATCCGGCCCGCGCCGGCGGCAAATGGCGGGAACGCTGGGATTACCTGAAGATCCATGGTCACCGTGTATCGTTCGGTGAACACCGCCGCAAGGACGGCACGGTCTTTCCCGTCGAAACCACCTCGACCTTCATCGACCATGAAGGTCACGAATATATCTTCGCCTACTCCCGCGACATCAGCGAGCGGCTGCAGACGGAGAACGCCCTGCGTCAGGCCCGTGACGACCTTGAAAAGCGGGTCGAGGAACGCACCCAGGAACTGACTCGCGAGGTCGAGGAACGCCGACGCGCCGAACTGGCGGTGCAGGAGAGCGAGACCAGACTGCGCGGCGCCCTGGAAAGCCTGCAGGAAGGCTTCGCCCTTTTCGACGCCGATGACCGTCTTGTCCTGATGAACTCGCGCTATGCCGACACCCATCCCAATGCCGAGAAAATTCTCGAACAAGGGGGGACGTTCGAGGATGTCCTTCGCGCCAGTCTGCCGGGCATTGCCGACGCCCGGGGACGCGGCGAGGAATTTGTGGCCCAGCGTATATCGGAACACCGCAATCCGGGCCCGCCGATCATCCGCGAGTTCACGGACGGTCGCTGGTTCCTGTTGCGCGAAAGCCGCACCTCCGACGGCGGGATTACGGTGACTGCCACGGACATTACCGAACTGAAAACCATCGAAGCCGACCTCAAACAAAAGACCGAACTGTTCGACACCGCCGTCCGCGCCATGAACAACGGGATCGTGGTGCTTGATTCCGATCTTCGGTTCGTCACCTACAACGATCATTACATCAATCTGTTCGATTTCCCCCCGGGCCTCGTGCGGGAAGGCGCCAGTCTCAAGGACGCCCTGCGGTTCCTCGCGGAACGCGGTGACTACGGCGACCAGGACACGCCGGACGAGATCGTGGAACGGCATATTTCCGACATTCGGAAACAAGGAACCCTCATCATCCGTCGGCACCTCAAGAACAGACGGACGGTTGAAACCCGGCGCGGCTGGCTGCCCGACGGGGGCATCGTCGGCATCCATGTGGACATCACCGAAAACGTGCAGTTCGAGGAACGCCTGCGCGAGGCCCGCGACACGGCGGAAAGCGCCAACAAGGCAAAATCGATCTTCCTCGCCAACATGAGCCATGAAATCCGCACCCCCATGAACGGCATCATGGGCGTCGCGGAAATGCTGCATGATACGGCCCTCAGCAGCACCCAGCGCGGCATGCTGACCATTATCCAGGATTCATGCCGCACGCTGATGAGCATCATCGACGATATTCTCGATTTCTCGAAGATCGAGGCCGGGCGGCTGGAACTCGACCTCACGCCGTTCAGGCTCAGCGATCTGGTTGAGGGCGTCGCCGACCTTTTGGCCCCCCGGGCCGAGGAAAAACGTAACCGCCTCGGCGTGTTTATCGATCCGACCATACCGGACGAACTGATCGGCGACCCGACCCGGCTGCGCCAGATCCTTCTCAATCTGGTCGGTAACGCGGTCAAGTTCACGGACAATGGCCGCATCGACATCGACGTGCGCGCGGAAACGGTGGAAGATGGCGGTTCCTGGTTCCTGTTCCGGGTTCACGACACAGGCATCGGCATTTCCGAAGAGAACAAGCGCAAACTGTTCCAGCCCTTTGAACAGGGTGACAGTTCGACCATGCGGCGGTTCGGCGGCACGGGACTGGGTCTGTCCATCTGCCGCGCGCTGGTCGACATGCTGGGCGGCGAAATCGGCGCCGACAGCCGCAAGGGACGCGGCGCCACCTTCTGGTTCCGCATTCCCATGGTGCCGAGCCGCGATCCGACCGCCGTCATCGGCCGCCCGTTCGCCGGACATCATATCGGCATCCTCGCCGGTGACCCGGGCACCGCCGAATGCATCGACACCTACCTGCGCCACCTGGGTGCGCATACCGACATCATTCCCAGCCTGCGCGCGTTGAACCGCCTGGCATCCGGCGACAAGATGCTGGGTGATCAGTTCGACCTTCTGATTGTCGATCACGACCGCGGCGCCGAAGGAGTCAGCCGGTTCGTCGCCGCGCGGGAAAAGGCAGGCGACCCGATATCGCCGCGAACGATCATCCTCATGCCGCGAGGCGACATCCTATCCGTCGATCCGGACCGCCTTGCCGGACAGTACATGTTCGTGCCGAAACCCGTTCAGCGCGCGATGATCTGGAATGCGGCGGCGATGGCGTTGGGGCTCAACCTCCCCGGGATCGGTGCCCCGGTGCGTCGGATCGCGGACACCGCAGCGCTGCCGCTTTACGTCACACCGGACGCGGAGATCGCCCGTGCCGAGGACGCACTTATCCTGTTCGCTGAGGACAACCCGGTCAACTGCAAGGTCATCTGCATGATGCTGGAACGCCTGGGCATCGCCGTCGAAACGGTGAGCAACGGCAGCGACGCCTGGAACCGCATCCGCCGACAATCCTACGGCATGCTGATCACCGATTGCCACATGCCCGAAATGGATGGTTACGAGCTTGCGGAAAAGGTCCGCACGCTGGAACGCGCCAGCGACCGGCCGCATATGCCGATCATCGCCCTGACCGCAGATGCCCTGATCGGCACCAAGGAGCGATGCCGCGCCGCCGGGATGGATGATTACCTCCCCAAACCCGTCGACCGCGCAACCTTGAACGAACTGATCCAACGCTGGCTGCCCAAGGCGGTGCACCTGCGGCGGCCCGCCGTTACCGATGATCACACCACCCCGCGCGGCGGATCTTACGGCGATGACGCGATCCTGGACCTACGCTAC
>DNMS01000115.1:6982-9516 GCA_003488105.1 Rhodospirillaceae bacterium | reverse complement strand
TCCGGGTGGCTGCGCGCAAAATCATAGAGCCGCGGCGCCAGCCATTTTGCCGTCAGCGCCGGCCCTGCCGTCACCGTCAGCGATGTCGTATCCAGCAGGCGCCGGGTCTGTTGCCAGCCGGCGCTGAGCGCGCGAAACCCTTCGTTGGCAGCGGGGGCAAGGGCGGCGCCGGCCTCGGTCAGCTCGACCGCGCGGTTGAGCCGGCGAAACAGCGGCGCGCCCAGATGCTCTTCCAGCGATTTGATCTGAAACGACAGGGCTGCGGGCGTCACGTTCAATTCCTCCGCCGCCTGGGTGAACGACAGATGGCGGGCCGCGGCCTCAAAGGCGCGCAGCGCGTTCAGGGGCGGCAGGCGGCGGGACATGATTGTACCATAACATTAAAATTCCTTATCACTCCGGACCTTTTCAGGGATATAGAAAATATACTTCATTGAAAAACAACAACTTTAATATTGTATCGATACATACGGATTATATTTTCTAATTCATATAGGAAAAATTGTCGTTTGTGAACGGCCGTTATCCTGGCCTATTCAACCTCTACGCCATCCATCGGCGCAGCCCACCACCTGATGATGTAACCGACTTTTTTGCAACCTCGCCGGCCGGCACCCGCCACCCGGCAACGAAACAAGGACAGGACCCATGGCCTCGTCATCGACGACCACGCAGACCGCGGATCGCTCCGTCGCCCGCCCGGGCCTGTTTCCCCTCGGACAGGCCCTCGCTTCGCTTACCGTTTCCGCCACGCAGGCGGTGTTCAATTTCCCGACCATCCTCGTGAAATGGCAGAAACGGTACGAAATGCGCCGCCATCTCGACGAGATGACCCCGCAGCTGCTCGCGGATGTGGGCCTGACCCGGGCCGATGTCCGCCGCGAAGTTGAAAAGCCGTTTTGGATTTCCTGATCCAAGCGACTAAACTTTCCCTGGCACGATCAGTGCCCCTGGACGGGACCGGTCCCTGCGGCCGGTCCCGTCACCCTTTTTCCAACGGCGACCATCTTGCCGCCCCGGCCCGGAACCAATTCCGTGATCCTGCTGCTTTACGCCGTGACCGTTATTGCCTGGGGTTTCAGCTGGTACGGCGTCCAGATGCAGTTGGGCGTCGTGGCGCCGGAGGTTTCCGTGTTCTACCGCTTCGCCCTGTCGGCGGCGGCGATGTATGCGTTCTGCCGGGTGACCGGGCGGGCCATCGATTTCCGGCCGCGCGACCATGCCTGGGTCGCGGTCCAGGGCTTGTTCCTGTTCGGCAGCAACTTCTATCTGGTTTATCTCGGCGCGCAGTATCTGCCGTCGGGACTGGTGTCGATCCTGTTTTCCCTGGTCATCGTCATGAACGTCGCGGGGGGTGCCCTGGTTCTGCACAACCGGGTGGAACCCCGCATGGTGATCGGCGCCGTGTTCGGGATCGGCGGCATCGCCGTGATCTTCTGGCCGGAGCTGGCCCATTTCGACCTCAGCCAGGGCGGCGCCAAGGGCATGGTCCTGGTGCTCTGCGGCACGGCCTCGGCCGCCACGGGCATGCTGATTTCGGCCTTGAACCAGCGCCGGGGTTTGGGCGTGGTGCGCACCAACACCATGGGCATGGTCTACGGATCCCTGTTCATGTTGATGTATTGCCTGGCCCGCGGCGCCGAATTCCGCATGGAATGGACGACGGTCTATGTCGGCTCTCTGTTGTTCCTCGCGATCATTTCCACCGTCGTCGCCTTCGCCACCTACCTGACCCTGGTCGGGCGCATCGGGCCCGAACGCGCCAGCTATTCGTCGGTCCTGTTTCCCCTGGTCGCCCTTGCCGTGTCGACCTGGATGGAAGGCTTCCAATGGACAACCGGCGCCATCTTCGGCGTCGGCTGCGTGCTGGTCGGAAACCTGTTCGTTCTGACACCACCCGCCGTGGTGGCGCGGCTGATGCGCCGCACGGTTCCGCCCCCCGCCCCCGCGTCCGACTGACCCAACGCTTCTGAGCGGCCCCGCCCTACTGGTTTCAACGAGGAAACGCCATGTCCACCAAACGCATCGGTATCGCCATCTGGGTCGTCGCCTTCGCCGGCTGCCTGATCGGCAGCCTGAACCTGGGCACCCGCACCACTTTCGGGCTGTTCCAGACCGACATCCTGCGCGACCTTGCCATCACGCCCAGCGACTTCGGCCTGGCCATCGCCGTGCAGAACCTCATGTGGGGCGTCGCCACGCCGTTCATGGGGGCCATCGCCGACAAGTTCGGCAGCATGCGCATGATCATCCTGGGGGCCCTTCTGTACGCCGTGGGGCTTTACGTCATGGGCACGGCCGACAGCCTGTTCGCGTTCAACGTCGGCGCGGGATTCCTGATCGGCATCGGCATGGGCGGCGTCGGGTTCGGCGTCGTGCTGGGCGCCGTCGGCCGCCGCGTGCCGGCCGAACACCGATCCCTGGCGCTCGGCATCGCCAGTGCCGGCGGCTCCTTCGGACAATTCTACATGGCCCCCGTGGGCCAGGCGCTGCTGGAAACCTATGGCTGGACCGGGGCCTTGACGGCGCTCGCC
>DNMS01000115.1:0-6824 GCA_003488105.1 Rhodospirillaceae bacterium | reverse complement strand
CGCTCGCCGTGATCATGCTGATCGCCGTGCCGCTGGCTTTCCTGCTGGCGCGCCAACCGCTCAGCGCCGACGCCGCGCCCGTGGCCCAGCGCCAGGGCAAGACACCCGACATCAGCCTGGGGGAAGCCCTCGGCGAAGCCTATCGCCACCTGGGCTTTAACCTGCTGACCCTGGGGTTCTTCGTCTGCGGGTTCCAGGTCGCCTTCATCACCGTGCATTTCCCCAAGTATCTGGAGCTTCTGCACATCGACCTGCGCATCGCCGCCCTTGCCCTGTCGCTGATCGGGCTGTGCAATATCGTCGGCACCTTCGCCTGCGGCGCGCTGGGCGGCAGGTTTCCGAAAAAATGGGTATTGGCCTGGCTCTATTTCCTGCGCTCGCTTTGCATCATCGCCCTGTTGGCGGCACCTAAGACCGAGACCAATATCCTGCTGTTCGCCGGCGCCATGGGCCTGTTGTGGCTCGGCACGGTGCCGCTGACCTCGGGCCTGGTCGCCCATATGTTCGGCGTGCGTTATCTGTCCATGCTGTTCGGGATCACCTTCCTGAGCCACCAGATCGGCAGTTTCCTCGGCGTGTGGCTGGGCGGTTATCTGTACCAGACCACCGGATCCTATGATTGGGTGTGGTACGGCTCCATCGCGTTGGGCTTCGTCGCCGCCGCCTTGCATATCCCCATTCCGGAAAAGCTTCCCGCCCCGGCCACGGCCTGATTGGTTCCGCCCCGTTTTGCCGGCCCCGCCTGGACCCCGGTCCGGGCGGGCGCGGACTGTTGTCCCCGGTCCTTCATACATCTATAACCCATGCCGATCCTGCACCCTCGGCCCGCGTTGCCGCCGGCCGGCAACCCAGTTCGGCCGGTCTTTATGTTCAACATAAGCTCCATCCTGATCTCCCTGACCCCAGTGCAGTTCATCATGGCCGCGATCCTGACCACCTTCTGGTTGGCGCGGATCAAGACCGGCGGCTTGAAGGAAATGGCTCTGGCCATGACCGTCGGCGGGGTCGGCGCGCTGGCCGTCGGCGCCGGCGCCGCGATGATGGATTTTCGCCCCGCCGGTTTCGGCCTGATGTGTTTCGTCGTCGCCATCCTGTCAGCGACACGGGCCATGGGCCGCCTGCAGGACCGGCGGCCGCGCTATGTTCTGGAATTGGCGGCGCTGATCGTTTCCGCTGCCGGCATCTATTATTTCATCGTCGTCAAACAGAACGTCGCCGGCGGGTTGGCCGTAAACTCCGTTATATTCGCCATCGTCTGCGGCCTGACCGCATGGGATCTTTTCGGCGAACGCGACCCGAGCCTCAGAACCGCCTGCCGTATTCTCGGCACGATGTTCGCGGTGTTCGCGACCCTTCAGCTGTTCCGCATTTTCGTCCGGCCGCTGTTCGAAGGCCCCATGGGACCGAACGATCAGATCGTGACCCTTGATGCTGCCTTCGCGTTCTTCGGCATGGCGACGGTGATCGGCTGGAGCCTCGGCCTGTTGTGGGCGTCCTACAGCCGCGCCGAATACCAACTGCGCGCCGCCTATGAAGAGTTGGAGCGGTTTTCCGGCGCCGTCGCCCACGACCTGAAATCGCCGCTCAATGCCGTGATCGGGAACCTTGAGGCCGCGGCCCTGCCGTCAGCGACCATGGACACCCAACAGAGGGCGGAGTTCCTTGCCTCCGCCCATAAGGCGGCCCTGCGCATGAACCGCTTTATCGGCGACCTGCTCGACGACGCCCGATCGGTACAGCAGGCCTCGCCGACCGAGGTTGCCGATCCCGACCAATGCCTGCGCGAAGCCCAGGACAGCCTGCGTCCGATGGTCGACGCCGTCGCCGCCGAGATCACCATCGGCGATCTTCCGACCGTTGCCGTCAGTCCGCTGCAGTTAACCCGCGTGTTCCAGAACCTGTTGGACAACGCCCTTAAGTACAGATCTCTGGAGCGGCCCCTGACGATCGATATCTCCGCCCGACGCCAGGGCGATGTCGTGATTATTTACATCAAGGACAATGGCGTCGGGATTTCCCAGGCCGATCAGCCCCGCGTTTTCAACCGCTTCGAGCGCGGCGGAAAGCAGTCCCTTGTGCCCGGTGACGGCGTGGGCCTGTCGGAGTGCCGACGGGTCGTCGAAAAGGCCGGTGGCTCGATCGACCTGTCTTCCCAGCTGGGCACCGGCTCGACCTTCCGCCTGATCCTGCCCGCGGCTAGTTGAGGGTTCCCGGCGCGGCCCCCGTGGTCAGCACGACCTTGCCCGTCGACTTGCGCGACAGCAGCATGTTCATGCCTTCCTTGACGTCGGCGAGGTCGAATACATGGCTGACGTGGGGGCGCAGGTCGCCCGCCGCCATCCAGCCCAGAAGCTCGTTGAAGGAGCGCTCGATCAAATCCGGGTCGAGGGTGCGATGCGCCCCCCAGTAGAAGCCGAGGACCGAAAGGTTCTTGACCAAAAGGATGTTGGCCGGGATCTGCGGCACCGTGCCGGAGGCGAACCCGACGACCAGAATCCGCCCACCCTGCACCGTGCAGCGGAGCGACGCATCGAACGCCGTGCCGCCGACCGGATCATAAACGCAGTCGGCCCCGCGTCCGTCGGTCAGCTGTTTGACCCGCTCGCGGATGTCTTCCTTGCGGTAGTCAATCAAATGGTCGGCGCCGTATTCCTTGGCCACGGCCAATTTTTCGGGCCCGCCCGCCGTGGCGATCACGGTCGCCCCCAGCTTTTTGCCGATCTCGACCGCCGTCAGGCCGACCCCGCCGGCGGCGCCATGAACCAGCAGAACCTCCCCAGGCTGCACCTTCAGCTTGTTGACCAGACCGACGTGCGACGTGCCGTAGACGATGGGAAAGGCGGCGGCGGAAACGAAATCCAAATTGTCGGGAATGGCGAAGACCGTGCTTTCATGGGTTACTGCTTCGGACGCATAGCCGCCGTAATGCACCGTCGCCATGACCCGGTCGCCGGGGGCGACACGGGTTACCCCGGGGGCGACCTCAAGCACTTCGCCCGCGACCTCCAACCCCGGCGAAAACGGGAACGGCGGCTTGACCTGATATTCGCCCTTGCACATCAGGGTGTCGGCGAAATTGATGCCCGCCGCCTGCACCCGGATGCGCACGCCGTTCTCCACCATCGGCGGGGTTGGGGCGTCGTCGACGCAGGTCAGGGCGTCAATGCCGTCGAAGGTGGTGCAGACAACCGCGCGCATCGGGGTCTCCTTTTGGGCTGTAATCAAAATTGGCAAAACTTGATTTCGGGCCGGAATTGGCCAAGGTTGCGCAACCTGACCATACCAAGGGCCAAAGGGCAAGACGCCCCGGACCCGCTTTCAGGGGATGAGGCCAAACCATGCGCGGATATTTCGGAATCGGGGTCGAGGGCATTTCCAAGACCATGAACGTGGGCAATCTGTTCCGCACGGCCCATGCCTTCGGCGCGTCTTTCGTGTTCACCATCGACGCGACCTACGAGCGTACCATCGGGCAAAAGTCCGACACCTCGAAAAGCGGGGGGCATGTACCGTTCTACAGCTTTCCCACCGCCGATCAGGTGATGCTGCCCGAAGGCTGCAAGCTGGTCGGGGTCGAGCTGCTGGAAAATTCGATCGAGTTGCCGAGCTTCCGCCACCCGCAGCAGGCCGCCTATGTCCTGGGGCCGGAGCGCGGTGAGCTGAGCCCCGCAATGATCGAACGCTGCGACCACATCATCCAGATTCCCATGTCGTTCTGCGTCAACGTCGGCATCGCTGGCGCCATCGTCATGTACGACCGGCTGACCAGCCAGGGCCGCTTCGCGCCCCGCCCGGTGGCCGAAGGCGGCCCGACCGAGGAGCTGCCTGCCCCTCAGTTCGGCCGGCGGTTTTCACGCAAGGAAAAAGCCCGCATGCAGGCCTTCGAAGACAGGCCACCGGAAGTCTATAACGACTGAGCCTGCTGGCTAGCCCCGGTCCCAACCCGCCTGCAGCCGCACGGCGCCGACGGGTTTGCCTTCCGCGTTGACGACGGTCATGTCGAGGAACGACGCCATGTCGGCGCGCGCCCCGTCGTCGAACGCACCCAGGAAATTCAGAAGGTGCGCCATCATCGTGTCGGAGGCGCGCTTGCTGCCGTCCTCGGCCTTGACCGCCACGCCCAATCCCAGGCCCGGCAGGATCGCCGCGTGCACGGCCTCGGCCCCGGTCTTGGTCGCGAACACGGGCGCGCCCGTGCGCTTGGCGACGCCGATGCCCGCCGTCATGGCGGCATGATCCAGGCGCCCGCGCCCGGAAACCATGAAATTGTGCTTGGCCATGGATTGGACGATGCGCTGGGCCGCCGCCGTGCGTACCGCGCCCAGGCCGGCCTTCGCCGGGTCGGCCATTTTGGCCATGGCCCGGGCCAGGGCCGATAACGGCATGCCGTAGACGGGGATGCCGCAGCCGTCGACGCCGCGCCCGGTACCGGACAGCGCCGCGCCGCCCATGTCCATGAGCGCCTGGTAAAGGCGCTGTTGCACCGGATGGTCCGCACCCGTGTAGCCATGAATATCCTCGCCCATGTGCAGGGCCGTGGCGAGAAAGCCCGTATGCTTGCCAGAACAGTTGTTGTGCAGGCGCGTCGGCGCCGCCCCCTGTTTGATCAGGCGATGGGCCGCCGTCTCGTCCGTCGGCATATGGGCGCCGCATTCCAGATCGTCTTCGCCCCGGCCGATGTCGTCCAGCCAGGCCTCCACCGCCATGATATGGGCGGCCGAGGCGGAATGCGACGCCGTGGCCAGCGCGATGCGCTCGTCGGTCAGCCGCCAATGATCCGCCGCCCCCGTTTCGATCAGGGCAAGTGTCTGCAGCGGCTTGATGGCCGAGCGGGGAAAGATCTCCAAATCCCCGTCACCCCAGGCATGAACAACGGTACCGGTCGCGTCGGCGACCACCGCATGGACGCGGTGGCGGCTTTCGACCAGGGTGCCGCGCGCAACCTCGATGATCGCGGGGCGCGGCGAATGAACGGATTTTGCCATGCCCCTGCATGCCACCGAACAAGAGTGCTGGCAAGGGCGCCCGAAAGTTATCCCGCGCCCCGGGCTTGAGGCCTGTCGCTGTCCCGGCTATCTATGAGCCATGATCCAACGCATCACAGGTTCCGTCTTTGCCGTTCTGGTCCTTCTCAGCCCCGCCGCCGCCCAGGCCGCGCCGGAACTGATCGGCCTGTTCGACGACTGGGAGGCCTATACGGCCAACGAGGCCGGGGCCAAGATCTGCTACATGGGCTCCGAGCCCAAGAAGATGGAGGGCAAGTATTCCGCCCGCGGCCGCGTCGTCATGCTGGTCACCCATCGGCCCAAGGACAAGGAAAAGGGCGTCGTCTCCGTGACCACGGGCTACGATTACAAGGAAGGCTCGGACGCCACGGTGACCATCGGCGACAAGACCTACAAGCTGTTCACCTCGGGCGGGCATGCCTTTGCCGAGGAAGGCAGGGACGCCGCCCTGGTCGACGCCATGATCCGGGGGGCAGACATGGTCGTGAAGGGCACCTCGTCGCGCGGCACCCTGACCACGGACACCTATTCGCTTAAGGGCTTCACCGCCGCCTGGAAGGCCATCGGCAAGGCCTGCGGCTACTAATCTTATTCGCGTTTTCACGTTGGGAAGTGGGGCCGGACGCGCTATATGAGGGCCCATGACGATGGATGCTGCCCCCGAAAAGACCAATCTGGTCGGCCTGTCCCGCGAGGAACTGGCGGCGGCGGTTGCCGCCGTGGGCGAAAAACCGTTCCGTACCAAGCAGTTGTGGCACTGGATTTATCATCAGGGGGCGACCGACTTCGCCCAGATGACGACCCTGGCCAAGCCGCTTCGCGAAAAGCTGGCCGGAATTTTCGAAGTGCGAAAGCCCGTCGTCAGCCGCGAGCAGACCTCATCCGACCGCACCCGCAAGTGGCTGATCAAGTTCGCCGACGGCAACGAGGCGGAAACCGTCTACATCCCCGAGGACGACCGGGGGGCGATCTGCATCTCGTCCCAGGTCGGCTGCACCCTGACCTGCACGTTCTGCCACACGGGCACGCAGAAACTGGTGCGCAACCTGACGTCCGCGGAAATCGTCGGCCAGTTCATGGTCGCCCGCGACAGTTACGGCGAATGGCCGACGCCCCAGGACGGCGGGCGGATGATTTCCAACATCGTGATGATGGGCATGGGCGAACCCCTATTCAATTACGATAACGTATCGAAAGCCCTGAAGATCATCATGGACGGCGAGGGCATCGCGCTTTCCAAGCGGCGGATCACGCTGTCGACCTCGGGCGTGGTGCCGATGATGGAAAAATGCGGCGCGGAGTTGGGCGTGAATCTTGCCGTTTCGCTGCATGCCGTCACGGATGAGTTGCGCGACGTGCTGGTGCCCATCAACAAGAAGTATCCCCTGAAGGAACTGATCCGCGCCTGCCGCGAATATCCGGGGGCCAACAACGCCCGGCGCATCACCTTCGAATACGTGATGCTGAAGGGCGTCAACGATTCCGAGGCCGACGCCCGCCAGTTGCTGCGCCTGGCCAAGGGCATCCCGGTCAAGTTCAACCTGATCCCCTTCAACGCCTGGCCGGGCGCCCCCTATGAATGTTCGACGCCCGAGGCCATGGACAAATTCGTCACCATCCTCAACGACGGCGGTTTCTCGTCGCCGATCCGCCAGCCCCGGGGCCGCGACATCATGGCCGCCTGCGGACAGTTGAAATCGGCCAGCGAGCGCGAGCGCCTGAAGCGCATGACGGCCCGGGTCGAGGCCCTGGTGCCCGAGGGCGCCGAGCCCGCCCCGCGCGACGCGGCGGGCAATGCCTGATCCGGCGATGGCCGCC
>DNMS01000105.1:11928-12073 GCA_003488105.1 Rhodospirillaceae bacterium | reverse complement strand
TGTTCAGCCCGTCGGAAAAGGAAGTGACCCAGGCCCAGCGCATTCTCGACGCCATGGATCAGGCGCAGAAGGAAGGCAAGGGGGCGGTGTCTCTCGACGGTCGCCTGATCGATCTTGCCTCCATCCGCCAGGCCAAGGTGCTGGT
>DNMS01000105.1:8572-11746 GCA_003488105.1 Rhodospirillaceae bacterium | reverse complement strand
CCAAGGTGCTGGTCGAAAAGGCGGCGCAGATCAAAGGTTCCTGATCTGCCTTTTTGGCATTTTTGAACAACAAACGGCGGGTTCCCTGGATTTGGGGCCCGCCGTTTTCGTTTCTGTCCCCAGGGTGCCAAATCTATAGTGAAAGTAGGGATGTTCATCGCCCGCATAAGGTTCCTATAATGCCCGCAAAACATCAGGGCAGGGATGGATATGGCGGAAACGTCCGCACAAGAGGAGCAGGCTGCGCGCCGGGTTTCGGACCGGGAGCGGTTCATTGCATTCTCTTTCTGTTGGGCCGAAGCCATCATCGAGCTCGACAGCGAGCGCATCATCACGTTTGCCGGTGGCATTCTGCCGCTTCTGACAGGCAAGGATCCACGCACGTTGAAGGGCATGGCGATGCTGGACATCATCGCCGACGCCGACCGGGCCTTGGCCGAACAGATGCTCGACGCCATCGCCCGGACCGGCCGGTTCGACAACATCCATCTGCGTTTCAAGGGCGCCAACGGCAGCACCCAGCCCCTGGTGACCTGCGGCTACCGCAATCCGGAACTGGAAAACCGCTATTTCCTGGCCTTTCACATGGCCGGCGGTCTGACTACGGACAAGTCCCTGAAAAAGACAGGCAAGGAAGGCCTCTACGATGCCGACAGCTTCGGCAAGATGGCGTCCAAAATGTTGGCCGAGGGCGTCGACGGCGCCGACAAGATGACCCTGGTCGAACTCGACGGCCTGACCGAAGCCCAGGAGGAAATGGACGAGGCCCAGCGTGAGAACCTGATGGGCGCCGTCGGCTCGGTGCTCAAAATGTCATCGGTTAACGGCGATGCGGCAGCCAAGCTGGGCGACGGCAAGTACGGTGTGGTTCACGGCCAAGGTCTGGACGTGGACGCCATGAAGGCGCGCATTTCGTCCCTGATCCAGAACATCGCACCCGAGGCCGAGGGCATCTCCGTCGGATCGGCGACCATCGAGACCGGCGACGCCGACGGCCTGACTGAGGAAAACCTGACCAAGGGCGTGATCCACGCGCTTAGCGAATTCTCCAAGTCCAAGGGCGGCGCGGTGTCGCTCGAGGCGCTTTCGGGCAGTATGGACGATCTGGTCAAGGACGCCATGGAAACGGCGGAAACCTTCAACCGGGTGGTCAAGAAATCCGATTTCCGCATGGCCATGCATCCGATCATCGGCATCAAGGACGGGGTCATCCACCATTACGAGGCGCTGGCCCGCTTCCAGGGAAAGCACGGCGAAAGCCCCTACAAGTACATCACCTTCGCCGAGGAAACCGGCCTGATCGGCGCCTTCGACCTGTCCGTCATCGACAAGGTCATGGTCTGGATCGACGAGAACAAGGACGCGCCCATGTTCGCCTCGGTGGCGGTCAACATCTCGGGCAACTCGATCGTCGACAAACGCTATATCGACGGCTTGCAGGACCGCCTGAAGGCCAACCCCTGGACCCAGGGTAAGTTGATCTTCGAACTGACGGAATCGTCGCGGGTCGAAGATTTGGAAACCGCCAACGCCTTCATTCAGAACCTGCGCGGCATGGGTTATCCCGTGTGCTTGGACGATTTCGGCGCCGGGGCGGCCAGCTTCCAGTATCTGTCCGCGATCGACGTTGACGTGGTCAAGATCGACGGCCCCGTGGTCAAGAACGCGGAAGCGATCGAGCGCGGCCGGGCGTTCCTCACGGCGTTGGCGTCGTTCTGCCGGGAACTGAAGGTCGAGACCATCGCCGAAATGGTCGATACACCGGAAACGGTGTCGTTCTGTCATGCCTGCGGCATCGACTTCGTGCAGGGCTTTCTGTTCGGCCCGCCCAAGTTCGATCTGACCGAATACAGCGATTTCCGCGAAAAATTGGCGGCCTCCACCGCGCCGGGGGCCAAGGCTACGGGGCCGCTGACCTCAATCCATGCATCGTCGTCCGCGCCCGCCGCACCGCCGGCCCCGGTCCCCGCTTCTTCATAGGTCGCCATCTCGCAAGGTTTCGGCCATGGACATCTATCATATCTGGTGCACGTTGAAGGACGGGGTCGGCGATCTGGAATTCGCCGGACATGTTGGCGCGTACCTGGACCATCTGAAGGATCAGGACGATATCGCGGGATGGCGGCTGACCCGGCGCAAGCTGGGCTTGGGGCCGCAGGACCTACCTGAATTCCATATCATGGTCGAGGTCACGGGTTTGGCGCAGTTGGACGCCGCCTTCGGCCATGTGGCGGCGCGGACTGAGCCTGTGGAGGGTCTGCACCATTGCGTCAATCGACTGGTTTCACAGGTGAAATTCGCCTTGTACCGGGATTTTCCGGACCCTGTCCGGAAAACCGGCGAAGAACGATTTTAGCGGCGATTTCGGCGATTTTCCACGTCGCCAAGGTGTAAAGGCCTGTGCTAGAAAACGCACATGCACAATTACCTGGATTTCGAAAAGCCCATCGCCGAACTTGAGGGCAAGATCGAGGAGCTTCGGCACCTCTCGTCCGACGGTCAGATGAACATCGCCGACGAAGTCGGTAAGATGCAGGCCAAGGTCGACAAGCTTCTGGTCACGACCTATCAGAAATTGACGCCCTGGCAGAAGACGCAGGTGGCGCGTCATCACGACCGTCCCCATGCCATGGATTACATCAATTCCCTGATCGACGACTTCACGCCGCTGGCCGGCGACCGTCAGTTCGCCGAAGACCCGGCCGTGGTCGGCGGCATGGGCCGCTTCCGTGGCCAATCGGTGATCGTCATCGGCAACGAAAAGGGCTCCGACACGGTCGCCCGCGTGCGCCATAATTTCGGCATGGCCAAGCCCGAGGGCTACCGCAAGGCCCAGCGCCTGATGAAGCTGGCCGATCGCTTTAACCTGCCGGTCATCACCCTGGTCGATACGCCCGGCGCCTATCCGGGGGTCGAGGCCGAGGCCCGTGGTCAGGCGGAAGCCATCGCCCGCTCCATCGAGGTCTGCTTCGGCATCAAGGTGCCCTTCGTCTCCGTCGTGATCGGCGAGGGCGGGTCCGGCGGCGCCATTGCGCTTGCCGCCGCCAACGTGGTGCTGATGATGGAACATTCGGTCTATTCGGTGATCTCGCCGGAAGGCTGCGCCTCGATCCTGTGGCGCGACGGCGACATGGCCGAAACGGCGGCGGGGGCGCTCAAGCTGACGGCCCAGGA